>JAUZOF010000338.1 GCA_030706585.1 Bacteroidota bacterium | reverse complement strand
GGATGAACTGGTGGGCATAGTAGAAAAATACCGCAATCTGAAAGTCCCTCTCGACGGTATTGTACAGGACTGGCAATACTGGGGGCGCGACAGCGTGTGGAATGCCATTAGCTTTGACAAAAAGACATATCCGGATCCTAAAACCATGGTGGAGAAGATTCATAACCTGAAAGCCCACCTGATGATTGTCTCCTGGCCCGGATTCGGACCTTTGACCACTCAGTACAAAGAGTTTGAGCAAAAGAAGATGTTGATAGATTTTGATACCTGGCCGCCAAAATCAGGAACAAAACCTTACGATCCGTACAATCCCGAAGCGCGTGATATTTACTGGAGTTACCTCAATAAAGGTGTCTTTTCGTACGGACCCGATGCCTGGTGGCTTGATTCGTCCGAGCCCGACCACATCAATGTGAAGGAAAAGGATTTTGACCAACCGACCTACCTGGGTTCATACCGTTCGGTCGTAAATGCTTTTCCGCTCGAACATGTCAAAGGCGTTTACGAACACCAGCGTGCAACCACCTCCGATAAGCGGGTGTGCATCCTGACCCGTTCGGCTTTTGCCGGGCAACAGCGTTATGGAGCCAATACCTGGTCTGGCGATATCGCTGCCAGCTGGGAAACGCTTCAGAAGCAGATTCCCGCTGCCCTGAATTTCTCATTGAGTGGAAATCCCTACTGGAATGCCGATATTGGCGGGTTCTTCCTGTGGAATTACCAGGGCTCTAATGCTCTGAAAAATAATGCGTACCGAGAACTCTATTTGCGCTGGGTACAGTTCGGTGCATTCAACCCGATGATGCGTTCGCATGGTACCGATGCTCCCCGTGAAATCTTCAATTTCGGAAAACATGGAGACCGTGACTTTGATGCGATTGAAA
The DNA here is from genome assembly GCA_030706585.1 of Bacteroidota bacterium. Classification (GTDB taxonomy): domain Bacteria; phylum Bacteroidota; class Bacteroidia; order Bacteroidales; family UBA7332; genus CAXXIC01. The sequence continues at coordinate 4,346 of JAUZOF010000338.1, read as the reverse complement.
AATACATCAACCTTCGTTACAGTCTGTTGCCTTACCTGTACTCTACGGCGTGGGGCGTAAGCAATCGTTCAGAAAGCATTATGCGTGCCTTGTTTATGGACTTTGCCAACGATAAAAAGGTGTATGACATGACGGGGGAATATATGTTTGGCCGTTCAATCCTGGTCGCTCCTGTCACCGAACCGATGTATGTGAGCAAGCAGGATGGCAAAGGTGTGGAAGATTATTCTCAGGTAAAATCAAAAACGGTCTATCTGCCCAAAGGCGCTGAATGGTTTGACTTCTGGACAGCTGAAAAGCTTAACGGCGGTCAGCAAGTGAGCAAAGCGGCTCCGGTTGACATTATGCCCCTTTACGTGAAAGCAGGTTCTATCTTGCCCTGGGGCCCGAAAGTGCAATATGCTCAGGAGAAAAAGTGGAACAACCTCGAAATCCGCGTTTATCCCGGCGCTGATGGTGAATTTACCCTGTACGAAGATGAAACCGACAATTACAATTACGAGAAAGGCGCTTACTCCACCATTACCTTCAAATGGAACGATAAAAGCAAAACCCTCACTATCGGTGATCGCAAAGGGAAATTCAAGGGAATGCTGAATTCCCGCAAATTCAATATTGTGATGGTCGGAAAAGCCAATGGAACTGGTGATATTCCCGGCAAAGCTGATAAAACGGTGGCGTATAACGGAAAGTCTCTGAACGTGAAATTTTGATGAACTCTGATCTGAATAACCAGATTGAAGAGAAAGTCCCCCCGTCATCCGTAGCCTGCGATAACCGTAGTTTGGTCGTTAGGCAGTTTGGTATAGCGTCTCATTGCTAAAAGCAAAGCTCGGCTTTGCAAAACGAAGTATAGTACAGCAATTCATAGATAAATGGCTTCAGGCATATGTGTCTGAGGCCGTTTTGCATATCACTATAATCATTATCTTTGGATTACAGACCATAATATAATTCGGATGAGTAATGGATACAGGTAACCAACTTGCTTATCTACCCGCTTTTTATCCTCATATAATCTATATCATATCCAGATATAACCTATATCTTATGAGATATGGATTATATCTGAATGAAAAGTAAATTTAATACCAGATGATTGCCTTTACATATTTAACCTGGACGGAAGGAATATAAAGGTTAATATGACTGCGGATAGGTTGCATAGATAATATCCCTCATCATAAGGTTGACCGATTTACATTAGATATTTGAATGATTTTTCCCTCTCAGAAGAATCCTTTTTTTATAAGTTTGCAACTTATACCACTGGCGCTTTTTTGATTGATAACTTCCAGCCTAAGAATTAGTCATTTATAACCAGAGGATTACACTAACCCGAATTTACACTATGAGAAAAATCTACTTTTTATTAGTTGTTGCAGGAATTCTGTTTTGCAATACGAATTCTCATGCACAAACCGATCCCGGAACAACCAACCTGACCCACCAATGGACATTTGATGATGGCACAGCCAAAGATAATGTCGGTACGGCAGATGGAACTTTGCAGGGCGCGGCAACAATCAGCAACAAGGCATTAAATACTACATCCGGAGGATATCTGTCTTTTACAGGATCGGCTCTTGGTGTGAATGCTTATACCGCTTTGACAACCGAAGTGTGGTTTAAATCTTCCTCCGGACAAAATACGGGCAATACGATGTTGACCTATTTCGGGGATGCGAACGTTTCCGGGTGGATGGGAACGAATTACATTTTCTCTTCGCCCTCCAATGGAAGCAATTGTCGTTTGGCTATATCGACCGGAAATACCACTTCGCCCTGGACAGCCGAAACGGGGGTAAACCGTGCAGCCGGTGCAATTGATGATGGCTTGTTGCACCAGTTGGTCTGTGTTATAACCGCGACCAGTATCACGATGTACGTGGATGGGGTAAGTGTAGGCACAGCCACATTAAGCAGTACCAACAAACTGTCGGCAGTGAGTAACGCTAATGCCTTCCTTTGCAAAAGCGGATATACCAGTGACCCAACCTGGAAAGGATACGTCAATAAATACAGCCTCTATAACAAAGCACTATCTTCCGATGAGGTTCTCTTCTTATACCAGAAAGGAGCGGAAGCGTCCACATCAATAGACGCATCGGTTACCTCATTTTCGTTTGATGAAACCTATAAATCAGGATCATTTGCCGTAACCGGTTCCAATCTGACAAACAGCATCACGATTACGGCGCCAACGGGTATTACGGTAAGCCCGGCTACCCTGGCCTCAAACGCCTCGAATGCAACAGTAACCGTAACCTATGATGGCTCCACAGCCGTGGATGGTAACATCACATTGACCAGTGGCAGTACAGTATGGAATATCCCGGTAAAAGCGTCTGTCAACAGCTCTTGCTTCACACCGCTTTATACCACTATTCCGAATCTGATTACCGATCCGTATATGAATTCGATTCCCGGTTCGTGGGGGAGTGTAAGCCTGGTAACCGGCTCCGATGTCTATTGCGGAAGTCACTGTGTTAAGATCTCGGGAACAGCGACCTGTAGCGGTTCGGTTGATACAAAGAGCTTTACCTGGATTCCCAACGCTACCTACCGGATACATGCTAAGGTAAAAACCCTGGACGGTTCTTTTAATATGGGTCTTCAGAATGCCAATGTGAGTGGAGCAACTGGTGATTATAACATCGCTGTTCCCAATACGAATGGCGTGTGGACAGACTTTGATGCAACCTTCACCACCGGTGCAGCTGCTACCTCAGGAATGGCATTTTTCAATAACTGTGGTAGTTCAACCGGTCTTACCGGTTATATTGACAACTGGGAGTTGTATGCTATCCCCGGAATTTCAACTTCTACGGCTTCCATAGCTTTGGATAAATACATTGTCAGCTCTTCATTTACGGTAACCGGGGTGAATCTTACACAACCCATTACCCTGACAGCTCCGGCAGGAGTAACGCTGGATCAAACCTCTCTGGCGGCTAATGCATCCGGTGTAACGGTTCATGTTACCTATGATGGAGCCACTTCTGTAAACGGGAATATTGCATTAACCAGCGGTTCTTATTCTAAGAACATTGCTGTGAAAAGCTATAGCAACAGCAGTTATACTCCACTATATCCCAATGCAACCAACCTGATTCCCGATCCTTTAATGACCAGTCTGGCTAATTTTACCTGTACGGGAATTACAAGTCTTAATACAGATCCTGCTTTTTCTTACAGTGGTGTCAGCAGCGGAAAGGTGACTAATTCGGGTAGTATCATTAAATACCTGACCGGAGTCATGAAACCCAATACGACTTATCGCGTAAAAGCGAAAGTGTATAAATGCAATCCCGGAAGCGTTACCTATACATTGGATGTCGATCAGGTAGCACACCCTACTGAATACGCCCTTTTAAAAGTAGCGCTGGATAGTGCCTGCGCCCTGTTCAACAAATACACTCCGTTGAGCGCAAATATCTATGTCTATTATAATTCCGGAATCCCAACGGCTCAGGCCAGCAATTACGGTAGTATCGGCTTTGGCGCAAGCACCAGTTATATGTGGGTGGGCACTACGATTCACGAAATGGATCACTATTTCGGGTCGGGAACCAATGCTACCTGGAAAAGTCATGTGGTTAGTGGAGCTTGGAATGGTACTGTAGCCAATAATCTCCTGAAACAAATCAACAATGATCCGAGTGCCACTATTTCAAGTGATGGAACCCATTTCTGGCCTTACGGGATCAACTATCGCTCTGAAATTGAAAACCTGGGAGGACATGATGCCCAGTTACAGGGGCTGATTAATGCTGTGAAGATTGCCAAAGCAATGATTGTGGATGATGCCGGATTAGGAACCAACAAGAATCCCGTAGGTATAGGTATTTCGGGCTGGAATGGATCTACGGCTGATATTTACAAGGAAGTGACCACTTCGGGTGCATGGCAGGATGTTGACTTTACCTTTACTACCGGCGCTACATTGGGTGCAAGCCCAAGTGTTTACTTTAATTCCGGAAGCGGATACATTGATAACTGGGAAATGTACGAAGTTCCGCCAGCTGTAATGACATCAGTGCCTTATCTTTCACTCGATGAACTGAATCCTACGGGAAGTTTTAAAGTAACGGGTGCAAACCTTTCCGGTGGTGCGATTTCGTTGACGGCACCGGCCGGTATTACCCTTTCAGCGTCAAGTCTGCCTAATACTGCGGTTGATTCTGTTGTCACTGTTACCTATGATGGCAAAGCGAATTCAACAGGATTTGTAACCCTAAACAATGGTTCGGTTTCAACGAATGTACGGATACTGGCAACTCGCAATATTGACTCATTTACGCCTCTCTACGCGAATGCAACCAACCTGATCGGCGATACCTATT
>JAUZOF010000337.1 GCA_030706585.1 Bacteroidota bacterium | reverse complement strand
AACGTTACATTACAACCGGGATGACCTACAACGGATTGATGGAAGTGGTTTCCGGATTGAATGCAGGTGATAAAATCATAACTGTCGGCCAGCTGGGACTGAGCGAAGGGGCTAAGGTAAAAGAGTAAAAAACGGTTCACGTAAAACGTATAACCAGATACACATGGACAAGAAACTAAAAAATTTCAAACCGACCAGTTGGTCCATCGACAATAAGACCAGCATCTACGTGCTGGTGCTTATCCTGATGATCTTTGGTGCGGTAAGCTATAATCGCATTGCCCGGGAACAGTTCCCGGAGATTGTAATCCCCCAGATCATCGTAAATACAATCTATGCCGGTACTTCTCCTCAGGATATGGAGAACCTCGTGACCCGTCCGTTGGAAAAGAACCTGAAATCAATCAATGGCGTCAAAAAAATCGAGAGTAAATCTCTGCAAGATGTTAGTTCTATCATCGTTGAGTTCCAGACCAACATAGACCAGGCAGATGCCAAGCAAAAGGTAAAAGATGCGGTAGATAAAACCAAGAAGGATTTGCCCACCGACCTCACCCAGGAGCCTCAGGTGATTGAGATTGACCTTTCGCAAATGCCGATTCAGACCATTAACTTGTCCGGGGATTATACACTTGACCAGTTGAAGAAATATGCCGATGAGGCTAAAGACCGCATAGAGGAACTTCCGGAGATTACCCGTGTGGACATTGTGGGGGGATTGGAAAAAGAGGTGCAGGTGAATCTCGATATGTACAAGATGCAATCTTTCAACCTGACCTTTAACGATGTCAGCAGCGCCATTAAATATGAAAATATGACCATCTCCGGAGGTTCCATCGCCCAACAGGGAATGAGCCGCAGTATCCGTGTAGTAGGTGAATTTAAGGATATCGAAACATTGAAGAACCTGGTGATAAAAGCATCAGGTGGCGGATTGGTTTATCTGAAAGATGTGGCTGAAGTTAAAGAGGGATTCAAAGACCAGGACAGCTACGCCTACATGAACGGCAAAAACGTGTTGGCCCTCAACGTTATCAAAAAGAGCGGACAAAACCTACTGGATGCTTCCGACAAGATTAAAGTAATCCTGGAGAAACTCCAAAAAGAGAAATTTCCCAAAGACATCAGCGTTGTGGTATCAGGAGACCAGAGTAAATATACCCGTACCACCGTGGCTGACCTGGAGAATACCATCATCATCGGATTCCTGCTGGTAATCATCGTTCTGATGTTCTTCATGGGGGTAACCAATGCCTTCTTCGTCGGGCTTTCAGTGCCGCTTTCGATGGCATTGGCGATGATTATTATTCCGGGAATTGATTTTACCCTCAACATGATGGTGATGTTTGCCTTCATCTTTGCTCTCGGTATCGTGGTGGACGATGCCATCGTGGTGATCGAAAACACCCACCGTATCTATATGCAGGGCAATATGACGATCATACAGGCGGCAAAACTGGCTGCCGGCGAGGTATTCATCCCGATTCTTTCAGGAACACTGACAACATTGGCTCCTTTCTTCCCGTTGGCTTTCTGGCCGGGAGTAATTGGCAAGTTCATGGTTTACATTCCGGTGACCATTATTATCACGCTGTTTGCATCATTGTTTGTCGCTTATATCATCAATCCGGTTTTTGCGGTAACGTTTATGAAACGCGACGAGGAACATCACGGTATGCAGCGCAGTCGTATGTGGCTGATTTCCGGAGTGATTGTGGTAATCGCTATTTTATTCCATCTGGCTCATCTGCGTTTGCCGGCCAACCTGTTGCTGGTCTTCGTATTCAGCTTTGTGATGCACAATCTGTTTGGATATAATGTGTTGCTCCATTTCCAGCACTATCTTATTCCGAAACTGCTGAATGCTTACGAGAAACTGCTGCGATTCCTTTTGCAAAAACGTCGTCCCGGCATTTTGATGTGGAGTTTGGTTGGCCTGTTTTTCCTGACAATTATCCTGATGGGTATTTTCCCGCCAAAAGTTGTCTTATTTCCCGATAATCAGCCTAACTCTGTCAATACCTACATCCGGATGCCGGTAGGAACCGATGTTAAAGTGACAGACAGCCTGGCACGCTTAGTGGAAACCCGCGTAATGAAGGTATTGGGTAACAACAATCCGATTGTGGAATCGGTATTGACCAATGTGGCGCTCAATGCGTCGGATAATCCGTTTGATGCAGGTACCAAGGTATCTCATAAAGCGAAAGTGACAGTCAACTTTGTGGAATTTGGCGAACGCCACGGGCAAAATACCAACGACTATATGGAGAAAATCCGTAAAGCAGTCAAAGGCATTCCGGGAGCAGAGATTAATGTGGATAAAGAACAGGGAGGACCTCCTACCGGCAAGCCGATTAACATCGAGGTGAGTGGGGATGATTTGAATGACCTTATTAAAACCAGCGATCATTTGATTCAATATCTTGATTCGCTGAAAATACCGGGTGCAGATAAGTTCAAAACCGAATTTGAAAGTACCAAGCCGGAAATCATTGTCAATCTGGATCGTATGCGAGCCAATATGGAAGGTGTCTCTACCGGACAGGTTGGTGGAGAGCTCCGTACCGCTGTTTATGGTGGTGAAGCTTCTAAATACCGCGAAGGTGAGGACCAATATCCGATTAACCTGCGTTATTCTGAAGACCAGCGCAAAAACATTGACCGACTGATCAACACCCACATTACCTATCGGGATATGAATACAGGACAGTTGCGTAGTATTCCGCTTTCAGCATTGGCCACAATCAATTATCAGAATTCGGTGGGAGGAATCAACCGCCTCAACGTAAAACGGGTAATTACCATCAATGCCAATGTAATCACCGGATATACAGCAAATGAAGTACTTGAAACAATACGACACGATCTGACCCGTTTCTCCAAACCGGACGGAATTGATATCAAGATCACCGGTGAACAGGAAGACCAGAAGGAATCCTCTTCATTCCTGGGATTGGCTATGGGACTTGCCCTCTGTCTGATTATCTTTATTCTGATTACGCAGTTCAACTCCATTTCCAAACCGATCATTATCATTTCTGAAGTTATCTTTAGTTTGATTGGGGTGTTCTTTGGGTTTATGATTTCAGGAAATCCGATGTCCATCATCATGACCGGTATGGGTATTGTGGCACTGGCCGGTATCGTGGTGCGTAACGGAATCCTGCTGGTAGAATTTACCGATGTGTTGATTGCTGAAGGGTTGCATCCGCGCGAGGCGATGATTCAGGGAGGAAAGACCCGTATCACTCCGGTGTTGCTGACTGCTATCGCTACTATACTGGGATTGATACCGTTGGCAATCGGATTCAATATCAACTTCGGTTCATTGCTTCGCACCGGCAATCCGCATATCTTCCTGGGTGGTGATAATGTCGCCTTCTTTGGACCATTGTCGTGGACCATTGTTTACGGATTGAGTTTCGCAACATTCCTCACCCTGATTATGATTCCGGTGATGTATCACATCACTTATGCGCAGAAGATTCTCTTCAAACGTTTTATCATAAAAATCAAACACGGGGATAACTTCCTGAGAAAGCTCTTTTAGTGAACCCCACAGCTAAAGATTCAATTGCCCGGTAGTATTTGCACTGCCGGGCATTTTGTTTTGTACAGAACAGATCTATAACGAGATATATTTGTCACGAAACGATATTTCCAGAAAACAAAACAAAGCGTATCTACTCACCTTACTGGTTAATCTCATTTCTTAAGTAATTGTTTGTATTCAGCATCCCTTAATCTCTCATTCTTTTTGCGAATCCGACCTCTCCGCCCTCAAATTATCTCCAAAAACCGTCTACAACCCGCTATATTTTCTAGTTCCTTCCCGCCGGTCGTCGCGGACCTCCTAGATTTTCTAGCACCTTGCGGACAACTGTCGCGGACCTCCGAGAAATTCTAGTTCCTTGTAGACGGTCGTCACGGACCTGCTAGAAATTCTAGCAGGTTGTAGACAACTGTCGCGGACCGTCTGGAAAACCCAGAAGGTTGCGGACTATTCTTCTGTTTCTTTTCAATATCAATTTGCCCGGGAATTGCTCGTTCACACATCTTCCCGCAAGTACAATATTTGCAAAACGCAGGAGGCACAAACCACACAACAACCTGATTTACAAGCGTTGATTTTAACGTTCGATGGCAATCACCTAAACATTCCACAAATCCTATTGTTTTAATAGATAACCGTATATGATAATTCTATTCCGGGAAAACGAGGGTCTCCTTTTCTCTACCATTGCTCCCGGAAATAGATCTGAATGAAGCTTGTATATCAGGTTTATCACCAAAGCCTGACTACATCTTATTGAGACAGGTGATTATTTATCATTTTCTTCAAATCATCCAATAACCCTACCTTTAATTGATTGTATTATGAAAACCTATTTATTAATTTCAGTTTTTCTGATTTTGCTCCTTGGCGCTTGTTCAAAAAGTAGCGAGCCGGGACAAAATGAAGTATTTATTCAGAACATGAGTTTTAATCCGTCATCACTGACGGTTGCTCAAGGAACAACTGTTACCTGGACTAATAAGGAATCGGTCACCCATACTGTAACAAGCAACACCAGTATTTTTAATAGTGGTAGTTTGTCAAATGGAGGTACATTTTCTTACAAGTTCAATACAGTAGGAACTTTCCCGTACCATTGCAGTATTCACAGTGGTATGACCGGAACCATCATCGTCAAATAATCAAATACAATTATCATCATTCATCTTAAAGTCTGAATGCTATGAAAAAATTTATATTTGCAATCGCTATGTTAGGTTATGCTATCTGGGCTAATTGTACCACTTACACCATAATAAACAGCGGTTATACATTTTCACCCTCAACCATAACTATTAAACAGGGGGATCAGATCAATTTTTCACTCGCATCGATACACGATGCGGTGGAAGTTAGTCAGAGTACGTGGGATGCAAACGGCAATTCTCCCATTATCGGATTTACAGTTCCGTATGGAGGGGGCCTGGTTTCGGCATCGGCCCTAACAGTCGGCACACACTATTATGTTTGCGAGCCTCATGCAGCTTTCGGGATGAAAGGAACGATAATCGTTACGAGTGCATCTGGCGTTGTCACCACTAAATATGGACCGGAACTATCCATTTATATTAACGCGGGAACAGATGCTCTGACGGTGGAATTACAGTCAACAAGTAGCCAGATTACTGAAATCAAACTCTTTGATATAGCTGGAAGTCTTGTCTCTGTATTATTT
>JAUZOF010000336.1 GCA_030706585.1 Bacteroidota bacterium | reverse complement strand
GGTAACTATTAGTTCAAGTCTGAGCGCAGCGGGTCCCGATAACTATCGGGATTGGACTCAAAACCAGAGCAGTTTATAACTGCAAACATATATTCACTCAAACACAAATACCTACAATTATGAAAAAGTTATTCGTATCATTATTCGCATTCATCGTAATGCAAGGTGCTGCAAATGCACAGTTTACCAAAGGCTCAACATTTCTGGGAGGAAGTTTTAATTTTACTTCACAGAAGGAAGGAGGGAGTTCGTCTTCTTCTTCAAGTAGTACCAGCATATATCTGACTCCGGAATTAAGCTATATGCTAAACAACAATACCGCTTTAGGTGTCGGACTTAGTCTTTCTAATAATTATCAGAAATCATCGAGTGGTACCAAATACACGACAAACATTATATCTCCGTCATTATTTATCCAGAACTACTATCCATTAGCTCAAAAGTTATATTTGTCCCTAAAATCAGAAGTGGGATTTGGATGGGCAACAAGTAAAACCGAAAATAGCTCATATAGTAGCAAAGACGAATATAATGTACTGGGATGCAGTATCTCACCTGAGTTAGACTATTTCATTACATCCAAAGTCGGTATGAAAGCGAACTTCAATGGATTGAGCTTCGCTCACTATTATAATGATGAAAACTATTATTTCAACAAGGTCCAGTTTGACCTAAATCCTTCTAACTGGAGTTTTGGTTTCTTCGTAAAACTGTAATTTATATCCATAAAACAATGACTATAGTAGAGACGTGGCCAGCCGCGTCTCTATTGTTATATACACAATCAACCATTATGGAATCCATAGCAAATAGTCAAACAGCCCCTTCCTATCTAGCACTACACCCGGTAGGTTTCTGGAAAAGAGTCCTCAATTGCCTGATTGATATGATCTGTTACGGTACAATTTATGTCCTTCTGAAAGATACGTTATTGAAATCCTTCTTCAAAACCTATCCAGCCGATGGAATAGTGGGCGTGCGCTCATCAAATGTGGTTTATGTACTGATCATGTTTTTTTACTATCTGATATGGGAGGCAACCTGTGGGAGAACGGCAGGGAAATTCATTACCCGCTCTGTGGTTATAGATGAAGACGGCAATCTGCCCTCATTCATAACCGCGCTATACAGAACCCTCTGCCGCTTTATCCCGTTTGAGGCCATTTCCGTGCTCATACACGAACGAATAGGCTGGCACGATATGTTTCCTCGCACCCGCGTGGTTGATGTCAATGAATACCGCGCAGAGATGTCGGATATTGCGTCACGGGATTAACTAAATCTTTTTCGCCTCTTATCAATATGAAAAAACAGCATACACATAAAACAAATAGAACACAATGAAAAGAAAAGCAATTATTTATCTCTTTCTATCGACGAGTATAATTACGACTATATCTGCCGAAAAAACATTTAAAGGGGAGGTAGTCGATTTATATGGATCGCGCCTAAAGGATATTTCAATAAGTGTAAGAGGACAATCTTATGCATTCCCTGATAATCACTTTGAATTGAAAGTAAATGAGGGTGATACGATCAAATTTGAGCTGGACGGGAACATTGTAAAAGATACAGTTCTGACGAATCCCAATACATATAATGTTATCCGGGTAAAACCCAAAACAATAATCGGTGGAGAAAACTTTGTCGCTAAACCTCCGGTATTTCAGAACTTCAATTTTGTCTTGGATAAATTTATCTCCAAGAACCTTTGTTATCCGGTAGATGCAATAAAGGACAGCATATCCGGTGTAGCTCATGTCAGGTTTAGTGTGGATGAAAATGGTGTAATGTCTGATTTCTCGGTTAGGCCAAGCATTTCTCCATCAATTGATCAGGAGGCAATCCGGTTGGTTCGCATGTTGCCTCGGGTAAAACCAGGTTTAGTTGAGAATCATTACATAAAGTACAATTCTTATCTTCCTATTTGCTTCAATCTAAGAGAATATCTTTATGCAAAGGAGACGCAAACGGAAAATAACTCAACGCAACAGAACAAACCTGATAAATTTAAGATACCCGGGGTATATAATAGACCGGAAAATCAGCCTGAGTTTCCCGGAGGTCTGTTTAAGATGATCGAATTCAGACGAAATAACACAGAATATCCGGCAGATGTAGTAAGGGGTAAAATTTCAAACACAGTGATACTGCGATTTGTAGTTGATTCGACCGGTTCCATCAGCAACATTATGCCTTATATAAGTCTTACTCCCTCATTAGATTCTGCTGCCATCCGAATGGTTAAGAAAATGCCAAAATGGATACCGGGACGTGTAAACGGCAGGGTAGTATCGTCCTGGTTTGAACTGCCGGTACGCTTTGAATTGAATCAGTTTATACAATTAAGAGCTACTGTAAATGATTCACTGGAACAAAACGCAATAACAAATAACAATGAAATAAAAAGTCATTTCATTCATGTTGAACCATTTATTATTGTTGAGAATATGCCTGAATTCCCCGGAGGAAATGAACAAATGACAAAATACCTGAGTAATAACTTGCATTATCCAATAGATGCTGAAAAGAAGGGTACAGTTGGAATGGTATTATTATCATTCATAGTTGATAATACAGGTAAAATTGAAGATATAACTGTGGTTCGAAGCCTTGGCCCATCACTTGATGAAGCGGCAATTGCTGCTATTCAGAAAATGCCACGCTGGAAACCAGGTAGACAAGGAGGACGGGATGTTCCGGTCAAATTTACTCTGCCAATCAAGTTTGCTCTAAAATAATCATCTTACGTTTATAAACAAAAAGCGCGAAAACTGCATATTTAGTTTTCGCGCTTTTCTGTTTATACGAGCTGATTCGATCAGAATCCGGGACCGTCAGGTCTTCCACCGCCCGGGAAACCGCCACGTCCACCGCCGGGGAAGCCTCCATCAGGATGTTGGAAGTTACGGTTACTACTTCTGTTTCCCATCGTATTGAAGCGATAGTTGAACGAGATCATGTAGTAAGAGGTAAGCGTATTGTACTGAGTATCGGTAATAGCAATATCCGAAACCGAACGGTTGATATTCAATTGCTGGCGCAGGATATCATTCAGTTTAAAGCGGATAGTCCCTTTCTTATTCAGGATTTGTTTGCTGATCTCGGCATTCCACATAGTTTCATTCTTATTATATCCGGTAGATAGACCAGATTGTCCAGTATATCGCAAATCACTGGCTATTGTGAAACTGTATGGAAGGTAAATCTGTGTGTTGAATGAACTTCCATAGCTCATATTTTCCTGACCTTTACGTGCTGTTACGCTGTTGTCCACTTTCGAATAGCGGATATTTCCACGAATCTGAGCATATATAAAATCATTACGATAACTTAACCCCAGGTTCTCATTCAAACTAAGTGTTTGTGAAATATTCCGTTCTATGTTTCCTTTTCCAATAGAGAGATAGCCAATACTGTTATTAAATGAAGCATTTGTAAAGGTATTAACCTGGAATTTACTTTTGCCAATAGGGGTGTTGAACATCAAACCTGCATTCATGTTCCAGTTCCCGTTTTCATTTACAGGACGGGTTATTTGAGCGCCTGTATTAGCATCATAAGTCGATTTATTGATAATGTCATTAACCACAAAACCACCCTGAATAGTCGCCATAATAGATCGCATAGCTTCACGATTATAATCGTTATATCTCGCTGAAATATTATTTGAATAGGTTGGAAGCAGATCCGGATTACCTAATTTAATGTTAAGCGGATTTGAGTTATCCGGAGTCGGATCCAGTTGGGTAATGCTTGGCTGTGAAGTACGTCCACGATAGTCAATACGCAGGTTCTGCTGTTTGCTAAAGCGGTAGGTGTAGTTCAGATTCGGAGAATAGTTCATTACACTCCGTTCTTTGCCAAAGTTAACTTTATCTTCCACATAACTTTTACTTTTGCTGTAAGAAGGCTGAAGGTCTACTCCGATTGTATATGAATAAGTGGCTTCTGTAGCACGGAAACTTAAACCCAATTGCTGATTGATAAAGTTGTTAGACAGGCTTTTACTATAAGCAGTATCAAGAACATTGTACAATTCCGACAAAGCATCACGGCTATAGGTCATCTTATCTGACTGAGTGATATTTCTGCTTATAGAATAGGAGAGCTGTAGGAAACGATTCGTTCTGAGCGGCTCCATATAGGATGCATATAAACGGTAATTCTTACTTTCGGAACTATTGTTGATTTGTTGATCAAGATTGGATATTGAATCGGCTCTCTGGAAAATCATCTGAGAAATGTTATACGCTACTCCATCACTATTATTATATCCACCACTCAGGCTCATGCTTAACCGACGTCCTTTCTTTTTGAACTGATAGGACATGTCTAATTGTCCGCTCAGGCTGATACCGTCAGCATCACTGATATAAGTACCAGTCTTGCTATTGATTGAGTCTCTGATTTCACCGGCTAAAGTAGCAGAGGTTGACTCTGATTCGCTGTGTGATTTATTATAACTGAACGATGGCGTAAAAACGAATGCCCATGATGAATCGGGAGTGTATTCCATTCTCATTTGTACATTCAGGTTGTTGCTGTTATTTATATTATTACCAGTAGAGTTGACAAAAGAGGTGCTGTCTTGAAACAGCTTCTGTGTACTACTCCGGGTTTTTGCATCAGTATTGAAATGGTTATACATTGCACTACCACCGATTTTCAGCTTCTTGTTCAGTTCTGTAGCGAAGTTTGTTCCAAATACATCAGAGGTTGTAATACCATTACCGGCACTCATACCGCCTCCGCGACGCCCCATTTGCTGACCAAATCCTGAGCCCCAGTCACGGGAGCCACGCTCATTGATATTGTTGGCATTTTCAATAAAGGACAGCTGGCTGTCATTTAGGAAGCGGTTCACCATAGCACGGGATTGATAGCGGGTACCGTTGTCGCTCTCCATCACTTCATGGCCCAAGCCTCCTTCAGCATTGACCATCCAACCCTTTTTCATCCCTTTCTTGATGGTCAGGTTGATGACTGTTTCGCTTTCACCATCGTCAATTCCGGTCAATAAAGCTAAGTCAGACTTCTTATCTACCACCTGGATTCTGTCGATAATATCCGTGGTGAGATTCTTGGTAGCCATAGTCGGGTCATTGCCAAAGAACTGTTTCCCATCTACATAGACCTTTTTCACCTCTTTCCCGGCAACGGTAATCTTCCCTTCAGAGTCAATCTCCACACCATTGATCCGCTTCAACAGGTCTTCAACAACAGCTCCCGGCTGCATTTTGAAGGCTTCCGGATTGTATTCGATG
>JAUZOF010000335.1 GCA_030706585.1 Bacteroidota bacterium | reverse complement strand
TTTCCCAACTCAACCTACTTTACAAACATCTCTATTGCATATAATTCCCCAACCTCTGCTGTCGCTGTGACCTCAGTAGATGTCCCATTTAACTGCTATGTGGTACCCGGAGCAAAGAAACTGATGATTGACTATGACCCGGGCGAGCATAGCCATGTCAAAGTCTCAATATACGACACAAAAGGAATGTTACAACCGGCAACCGGACTCAATGTGGGATATGGAAATCTGGAGTATAATCTAAATACCATCCTGAACGGGATTTATATCGTCAAAATCACCGATGAAAAACATCATACCGAATCCCATAAAGTCATTCTCCGATAATCATCCAAAACCAGCATGACATGCCAAATAAGTACACGATATTACGCAGCATTGCACTTTCATTATTCTTCCTGTTTCTCGGAATAACGGCTACTTCCCAGACCATTACCTTCACTGCAACGCCCATAAATTACACGAGCATTTATGGCGGGAGAACGGTCTTTGCCGCTTGGATTACCGACGTGAACGGAACGAACCTCAAAACGCTCGATTGCCACGCCAGTATTTACATCAGCTATCTCTATTACTGGAAAAGTTCATTCAATTGGGGACCGGTAGATGCTACAACCGGGGCAACGTATGTCTCCATTCCTGCATTTTCCACCAACTGGGATATGAAAGGGCGTGACGGTAAAGTTATTGCCGATGGGAAATATTATTTCAACGTAGAATATTGCCAGTCAGGGTCAAGCCGCTATACGCAGTATGAGTTCACGAAGAGCAGTGGCAGCCGGACTTTTTCTTTTCCAAACTCCGGTTATTTCAACAATGTCTCTGTATCGGTTTCTATGCCTTCAGCTGTGAATTCGACCACGGTTAGTGTGCCGTATAACTGCTATGTCGTTCCGGGAGATAAGTTACTGAAAATTGATTACGACCCGGACGTTCATAATCAAGTCAAAGCGTTTGTCTATGATGCGAAAGGGATGATGCAACAAACGACCAGAATGAATGTCGGAGACGGGCATCTGGAGTTCAATCTTGCCGAACTTATCAATGGAGTCTATTTTGTCAAAATCATCGATGAGAAGCATTACACCGAGACACATAAAATCCTCCTGCATTGAGAATCCTCTTTAACACCCTTAGAGGCGTGAACTAATGCTCTTTTTCAGTGTTTATTTGTTTGAAAAAGTTATATTTGTATCTCAGAGAAATGCCAACTCTCAGCAACCTTTTAAATCAGACAATTATGGAAAAAAGTATCAAAGGAACAAAGACCGAGCAGAATCTGCTCAAAGCGTTTGCCGGCGAATCACAGGCCCGCAACCGCTACACCTATTTTGCCAAAGTGGCTAAAAAAGAAGGGTTTGAGCACATTGCGTCCGTATTCCTCGAAACAGCCGAACAGGAGAAAGCACACGCTAAGAAGTTCTTCAAATTCCTCGAAGGGGGTATGGTCGAAATCACCGCTTCTTATCCTGCCGGAATCATCAACACGACTGCCGAAAACCTTGCTGCCGCTGCTGCCGGTGAAAACGAAGAGTGGACAGAACTCTATCCAGAATTTGCACGCATCGCCGAGGAAGAAGGCTTCAAAAAAGTGGCTACAGCCTTCAAGATGATTGCGAAAGTGGAAGCTGAACACGAAGCCCGCTACAAAGCCTTGCTTGAACGTGTACTGGCAGAAATGGTATTCGAACGCGATGAAGAGATTGAGTGGCAATGCCGCGAATGCGGATATGTACACAAAGGCAAGAAAGCCCCGGAAAATTGTCCGGCTTGCGAACACCCTAAAGCTTATTTCGAACCTAAGAAGACGAATTATTAAGATATTATGCAAAAGCATCCTGATTGATTGGGATGCTTTTTTATTTCTCAACCAATGGGTTTAATGATAGTCAGGATATTTTAGTTTGCGAAATTGCAGACGTTTATAAAGATATTAACTCTGCGATGCTAAACTACACTGATTTTATTCGTGTTAAGGGTTTTGCGATTAATCCGATTCAGATAGAAATCCGTCTTTAATCTTACTAATCCTTCGAGATTCTTGCAAAATCTCGAAGAATTAGTAAGAAAAAGAAAGCCCCCGTTGACCATTAGGGTAAACGGGAGCTTTTCCTTATCTATTGTCTGCCGGACATTAATCGATATCGAATAGAATGAGGGACAGAGGATAATTACAACTTTACCAATTGCTGAGTAGATTGCTCATTGTCCGTAGTCACTTTGACAATATAATTACCCGGCTTTAATCCGGAAACGTAAATGGTAGCAAGATTAGACTTTTTGACCAATGCACCTGACATCGAAAAGAATTCCACCGACTTTAATGGAGAATCAGTCTCAATCTGAACTGTAGCTTTGCATGGATTAGGGTGAATTCTTACAGATTGTTTTTTTAGTACCGAAAGTCCGGCTGCTATCTCATATTGATTCAGATTCAACTGAATCTTATCAATATCAGGAAGCCAGCCTGTTGAATTTGAGATACGAATCGTATTGTATCCGTTTTTCAGATTAACAGGAAAAGAGACATTTTTAAGGGTAGACCAGCCACCTGAGTTGAGATTTGTAACCAATGTGTCTTTTCCGTTTATCGTGAATGTTGCATTTCTGTTTTCACCACTGATGTAAGATAATGTCAAGGTATAGTTCCCTTCTTTTTGGGCATAAATATCACGAAACTCGATATAGTTATCAGCCCGGTTACCTAACCACCCTGCTTTTGCTCCCCCCGAGCAGGTAGAGCTTGCAGAAGCTACCCCCTGAGATGAGACTACTACACTATTTTGTGTCAGGTTAAAGTTGTTGATCCATCCGTATTCTGCTTCGAAAACCTCCTGAAGTTTAGTCTGTGTGCCAACAACTTTGATCATTACCACACCGTGCGATGGCACTGTAACAGTGTACATCGAATCAAGCGTACCCAAATCGGAATGTGCCCATAAATCGCGAACGGTAGCGGCACCGACAAGATTTAAATCTTTCCATTTTACTGACATGGAGGCCGCTGCAGAAGTCCGGTTAAACAAAGCGACTGCACGTTCTTTGCTAAACTTTCCGTTAAGGTTCTTTGCCCACACCTGTAGTCCTGCGCTGTTGTCAGTTACGATATGAGCTTGTAATCCTGTTGTATCCTGGTTAACAGCAATAACTTCACTGTTGGTCAGGATATTCTTTGTCGCTGTAGAGATATTTGTCATATCATTTCCGAGAACAAGAGGTGATGACATGATACACCACATGCTGAAATGGCTTTTGTCTTCTTCGGTAGTCAACCCGCGTCCTACTTCAAGCATGTCCATATCGTTGTAATGTCCCTGACTGGCATAAGCTGCGAGGTAAGCATTTTTATCAATAATACTGGTAACGCTGCTCCATGAGGCATTAATATCCTGAGAGATTCGCCATGAGTCTGCTACAGAAGTCACCCAAACCCCGGGAAATTGCCAGCGACAAACATTAAAGTTGATATCGGTGCGTCCGGTATTATCAATAGCAGTCTTAATGGCCGAATAACGCGTTTTTTCATCTAATTTTAACTGCAAGCCACCACAGTAATCTACTTTGAGAAAATCAAATCCCCAGGTTTTAAAAAAGAGGTCTGCATCCTGTTGATCATGATTATACATTCCTACACCTGTTCCTCCGGTTTGACCATTGTAGATAGAACCGCAGGTATTAGATCCTGCATCAGAATAAAAGCCAGCCTTCAGTCCTTTACTGTGTATATAATCGGCGACAACTTTCATACCATTCGGAAATTTGATTGGGTCAATAAGCATGTTGCCACTTGCATCACGATTATAGAAGAATCCGTCATCAATATTAATATACTTATACCCGGCAGCAGCAAGCCCCGATGAAACCATTGCATCAGCCTGCCCCTCAATAATTGATTCACTGATATTGACCGAATAATTGTTCCAGCTCGCCCATCCCATTAGGGGCGTTTTAGAAGTAGCTAAGACGGGGTTAATTGCCAAGGTAACGAATAAGCCCAAGCCCAGTAACTTCTTTTGGACTCTTGCTGATAACTGAGTTGTTTTCTTCATGTTGATCTGGTTATTTGTGATTTATGAATAGACCGGTAATGTTCCGCAAAAGTAAATTCTGGAAAGGCAAGCGACCGCCTTTGTTTCTTCAAAAACCGCCTCTCTGTTGGCAGAATATTCATTCTTTGCATTAGGTAATATCTTTATTCACTGCCTGATAGCGGACAACAAAACAATGCTCTTTTTCAGGATAATATATCGCACAGGTATTATTAAAAGAACTGCCTGACAGAAAATGTGTATTTTTGGAAATGTAATCCTGAAATAACCATGAAACGAGCTCAAAAAAAAACTGCGCCAACGGGAATGAGATTGTATGCGGGTTACATGTGAAACAAAAATAAGAAAGGTCACATGAAACAATTCTACATTCTTCTGACTTCACTGATATGTCTGAGTTGTAACCTGAAAGCTGTAACAATTCAAAAACTGAAACAGGAGCAGGGGCTATCCAACAATTATGTCGTAGGGATCATGCAAGACCGGCAGGGGATCCTGTGGATAGCAACCCGTTCCGGTCTTAACCGTTTTAACGGACACGAATTCAGAGTGTTTAATAAAGAGGAGGGAAACTCCATAAACAGCGATGAACTAAACGCTGTGTATGCAGATCCGAAGGACGACCGGATATGGATAGCCACCTCCCGTTGTGGACTGAGTGTTTTTGACTGCAGGTCCTTTAAATTTACCAACTATGTAAACGAACCCGGAAATGCATTCAGTCTTGCATATAATGGCCCGACCGATATAAAAGGCGATTCAAAAGGGAACCTGTGGATTGCAACATATAACGGAGGTATTGACTATTTTGACAAACAAAGCCGGAAATTTATCCATTACAATAGATCAAATGTAAAAGGCCTTTCCAGCAACATGGTATGGAGTATTTCCGATGATCATCATGGGAATCTGTACGTTGCACATGAGAGTGATGGAATAAGTGTCCTTTCAATTAAAAAACGGATCGCCAGAAACTTCAGACATAACCCAAAGGATCCGATGTCACTACCCGATAATACCGTTCCATGCGTTTTTATAGATTCTCATAAAAACGTGTGGATTGGTACAGCAAACGGATTAGCTCTTTTCAATCCTCATCTGGAAAAGTTTATCGTTTTTCGTAATAATCCACATAAAGCCAATACTTTATCGAATAACTTCATCAGTAGTCTTGGCGAAACCCGGGATGGTAAATTGCTTATAGGAACGGTTTTAGGAGGACTTAATATTTTAGATCTGAA
>JAUZOF010000334.1 GCA_030706585.1 Bacteroidota bacterium | reverse complement strand
GATCCGCAACAAATATGTTTCCTTCTTTGTCAACAACGACACCGCTGGGTTGATTGAAGCTAGCAAGTACTCCCTCAGCATTAATTGTCCCTTTAGAGCCATCTCCTGCTATGGATGAAACCTGAAATCCTCCGGTTACTAGCCCACCTTTGTCCGTCGGTTGTAATGTTTGAATCATTTTCCCCAATTTGTAAAATTGAGGAGTAGCGTAACTAAATTCAGGTAGTTGTGCAGAAATCTTCCAACTCACCCCTAAGATAACTCCTAGTAGAAATAACCTCTTCATAACCTTAAAATTAAATACCTTCTTCTATTCTAAAATCACAATATCCATCTAGGCTTCACACCTGGAGGGTTTATCTTTATTTGTTCCAGTTTAAATAGCTCAAGGCTATACCGGATATTTTGATAAAAAATAAATTCAAAAGGCCAAGTGTGTTGTAAACAATGATTAATTTGTCCTTTCTACAAAGGTAGAAATTTATATTAGAAATTATTTCGCTGTTAACTGTGTAAATGATATATTAACAATATTGGCGCTTTTGTGTGTTTGTGTTTAAAGATATATAACCTTTTGGTGCTTGCATGGATAGTGAAAATTTGCTTCTAAAAGTATGTAGGGGATGCAACAATTAACGATGCCCCTCTTTTATTCGCCCGCGAATCAATACGCATTTTTTTTGTACCTTTGTCCGCCTAAAATATTGTTTGTCCATGACTTATCAATAAAGGACATAAATCAGTTGAAATTCAGAAAAATAATATATCACCAATGGAATTAGCAAGTAAATACAATCCGGCCGAAGTAGAGCAGAAATGGTATGACTACTGGATGGCAAACGAATTGTTTAAGTCGAAACCCGACCATCGCGAACCTTATTGCATCGTTATCCCGCCGCCCAATGTAACCGGCGTGCTCCACATGGGGCACATGCTTAATAATACCATTCAGGATATCCTCGTCCGTCGTGCCCGCATGATGGGAAAGAATGCCTGTTGGGTACCGGGTACCGATCACGCATCTATAGCAACGGAGGCGAAAGTGGTTGCAAAACTTGCTGAAGAAGGTGTCAAAAAGACCGACCTCACCCGTGAAGAATTCCTGAAACACGCCTGGGAATGGACCCACAAACATGGTGGTATCATTTTGGAGCAGTTGAAAAAACTGGGCGCTTCCTGTGACTGGGACCGCACTTGCTTTACAATGGACGACCCTCGTTCGGGAAGTGTATTGAAAGTATTTGTTGACTTGTTCAACAAAGGCCTGATCTACCGTGGCGTTCGTATGGTGAACTGGGACCCGAAAGCGTTGACTGCTCTTTCTGATGAGGAGGTGATTTACAAAGAACAGCAAGGTAAACTTTATTACCTACGCTATAAAGTGGCTGGAGAAGACGGTACTTACGCAGTAGTAGCAACGACCCGTCCGGAAACCATCCTCGGAGATACCGCTATGTGTATCAATCCGAATGACCCGAAAAACGCCCACCTGAAAGGCAAAAAAGTGATTGTTCCTTTGGTAAACCGTGAGATTCCGGTAATCGAGGACGATTATGTAGATGTTGAATTCGGTACAGGTTGTCTGAAAGTAACACCGGCACACGATGTAAACGACTACATGCTTGGCGAAAAATACAACCTCGAGACCATCGACATTTTCAATGATAACGGAACCATCAACGATAAAGTGGGTATCTATGTTGGAATGGATCGTTTCGACCTTCGTAAGCAAATCGAGCAGGATTTAATTAATGCTGATTTGATGGAAAAGGTAGAACCATACACCAATAAAGTAGGTTTCTCAGAACGTACCCACGTGCCCATCGAGCCAAAACTTTCGATGCAGTGGTTCCTCAAAATGGAGCAGTTGGCAAAGCCGGCGCTTGATTCTGTCATGAACGACGACATCAAGCTGGTTCCGGCCAAATTCAAAAACACCTACCGCCACTGGATGGAAAACGTCAAAGACTGGTGTATTTCACGTCAGCTTTGGTGGGGACATCGCATCCCGGCGTACTTCCTGCCACAAGGCGGTTACGTGGTAGCGGAAACTCCCGAACAGGCAGTGGAACTGGCTCGCGAGAAAACCGGTAATGCAGACCTACAACTGGCAGACCTTCGTCAGGATGAAGACTGTCTTGATACCTGGTTCTCTTCCTGGTTGTGGCCGATCTCCGTATTCGACGGCATCAGCAATCCTGAAAACGAGGAAATCAAATACTATTATCCAACCAACGACCTGGTAACCGGACCGGACATCCTTTTCTTCTGGGTCGCTCGTATGATTATCTCGGGTTACGAATACCGCGGCGATATGCCGTTTAAGAATGTTTACCTGACCGGTATCGTTCGAGACAAACTGGGCCGCAAGATGTCAAAATCGTTGGGAAATTCGCCTGAGCCGCTTGACCTGATTAAGAACTTTGGAGCCGATGGTGTACGTATGGGCTTGATGTTGGCAGCTCCTGCCGGTAACGACATCCACTTCGACGAAGCGCTTTGCGAGCAGGGCCGTAACTTCAACAATAAAATCTGGAATGCCTTCCGTCTGGTAAAAGGCTGGCAGGTGGACGAAACATTGGCTCAACCTGAATCTGCAGCTATTGCAGTGAAATGGTTCGATGCATTGTTGAGCAAAACTATCGAGACGGTAAACGATTCGATGGATAAATACCGCATCTCTGAAGCGTTAATGGAAGTTTATAAACTCTTCTGGGACGAGTTCTCTTCCTGGTATCTGGAGATGATTAAACCGGGCTACCAGTTGCCAATTGACAAAGCGACTTACGAAGCTACTCTTGGATTCTTTGACGCTTTGCTGAAATTGCTTCACCCATATATGCCATTCATCACCGAAGAGCTTTGGCAGGCGACTTACGAGCGTAAAGAGGGGGAAAGCCTGATGACTCAATTGCTTCCTGAAGCCAAAGTATTCGATGCGAAACTGATTGCTGACATCGAAGCGGCCAAAGAGGTGATTACCGGAGTGCGTAATGTACGCGCACAAAAGAATATTCCTCAGAAAGAAACTGTGGAACTTGAGATTCTGGGAGAACATAACTCTGCTTACGATGCGGTTATTCTCAAACTGAGTAACCTAGCAGCATTAAGCAAATGTGCCGAGAAATCAGCCGGAGCCGTTTCCTTCCTGGTCGGAACCACCGAATATGCCGTGCCACTCGGAAACATGCTGAATGTGGAAGAGGAGCTAAAGAAACTGAACGATGAGCTGGAATACAACAAAGGCTTCCTCGTGTCCGTAATGAAGAAGCTGAGCAACGAAAAATTCGTTAGCGGTGCTCCTGAGAAAGTCGTCGAAATGGAACGCAAAAAACAGGCAGATGCCGAGAGTAAAATCAAATCGCTCGAAGAAAGTATCGCAGCCTTACAGAAATAATCCATTTGAGCCCCGGTAGAACTTCAAACTCTATCGGGGTTCATTTTGTTTTACCGGTATAATTTCTATCTTTGTCAAAAGTTAACTGTATCCGAAGATGAAGTTTCTGTCAACCTCCGTCATCCTTTGTGGATTGCTACTTTCTTCCTGTCAGACGGTCTCTGTACTGACTATAGAGGTAAAGCGTCCCGCAGAAATTGTTATCCCGGAAAACGTTTCTAAAGTTGTCGTTGTTAATAACGCGCTCAACCAACCCGATGATTTTGGTCATTCTGCTTCCGTTTTCGATGGTGGGACAATCAAGAAATCTAATCCGGCAATTAATACAGCTGGTCTGGCTGAAGAGTTCACCTCCGAGCTGGCGAAAAGGCTTAATTCATTGAAGTGGTTTAAGGTGTATCAGCAGCGGCTGGCACGTTCGGGTTCTAAGACTTTTCTGGAAGATTTGCCATTGAGCAGAAATCAGATCAGGGAGATCAACGATTCCATTTCACCAGACTTGATTATTTCGCTGGATAGGATGTTGTTCGAAAGTGATATCAATCTCAGGTACCAACCTAACCAATACGTGTACAAGATCACCATGGACGGGCGGGCTTATCCTTCTGTTCGCGTCATCGACCCGAAAGGTCTGAAGGTGTTATACACCCTTCGGCAGCAAGATAGCCTTTTCTGGCAGGACTATGGTTCCGGTGATAACGTTCAGGAAGCTTTGCGCTATTTCCCCGCTCCACAGAGCTGCTTTGACGATTTGGCTATGTACAGTGTGGACAAGATGATGAAAAAGCTGGTTCCTTACAGTGATAAAGTAGATCGTATCTATTACATCAGCGGCAATATCAACATGCATGACGCAGCCAACTATGTAAAGGCTAACCGTTGGGACGAGGCCGCATCAATCTGGCAATACATTTACGAGCATTCCAAGCGGAAGAAACTAAAAGCTTTTACTGCATCCAATTTAGCCCTTTATATGGAAATCTCTGATAAATATGATGAAGCGATAGAATGGGCCGAGAAATCCCGTTCCCATTTTCTGGAAATGAAGTCTGAAGCGGCACAATCGGAAGCCGAAAACCTGAACAGTTACATTCGGGAGCTACAGCGTCGGAAATCCGATTCGCAAAAGCTCGATATCCAGTTGCGTTAAACCAATTAGAAACCCTCAAAAACGAAATACTATGAATGCCATCAATGATACAGTAAATATCAAGCTTTCCGAGCTTATTTGCCAGGCTATCGAAAAGTACAAGCAGAAAGAAGAACCGGGTACCCTTACCGATCTTTTTGTGCAGCTGAATACCGCTAATAGTGATGTGGCTGTTTATGACGATTCTGAGCAGTTACTGGCAGAGATGGAAATTTCAGAGTTAGAAGAGATCAATAACACTGACGAAAAGAATATATTCAAGATTATTGAGAATATTCTTCGGGATGTGCTTTCCAAGCCCGATGTATTGGCGAAGTTTGAAGAGCTTGATCCTCTCCGTCCGTTTTCGGTATTGCTTGTGGACGAATCTTTCGAACATCAGGCCGAGATTTACCTACTGGAAGATGGTAACCTGATTATCGAAGATTCCCTGTTTAAAGATATTGATAAAGAACTTGACTCGTTCCTCGATAAACTAATGGAAGAGTAAATGCCTTTTTCTCTTAAAATGAATGCCCCGGAAGATCAATTTCGGGGCATTCATTTTTATAGTTAGATTATGTATATTAGTCGGTCGCAGGTGGATTCTGCCCGGTAGTAGCTCAATTCGGCTCGGTCGCAGCTTTACTCTGGTTGTTCGCAGGACAATTCAGTCCGGTCGCAGAAGGATTCGGGTCGGTCGCAGGTGGATTCTGCCCGGTAGTAGCTCAATTCGGCTCGGTCGCAGCTTTACTCTGGTTGTTCGCAGGACAATTCAGTCCGGTCGCAGAAGG
>JAUZOF010000333.1 GCA_030706585.1 Bacteroidota bacterium | reverse complement strand
ATATGGAAAAACGGTCAGATTTGGGATGAGTACCGGTATGCAATGATCAATCCGGATATTCTTTAAAAAAGATGATGCGTTAGGCAGAGGCAGATCAGTAATTACAACTAAAAACAACAAATAGACGTTTTAGTACTGACTACCAATAACAAACCCCAAAGATTAAATCAGATGAAAACCTTCCGAAGCGATATTTCAAACAAAGAATTTCCGATTTCTGAAAAGATATCCGCTAAAACAATCAGACATTCTATTCTGGATTTAATCAAAAAAGACAATCCTCAATTTACGCATTTGAGTTATCTTTCCCGAAGCGAACTAAACTTGTATAGAGAAAAAGCAGTTTCGGATTATCTGATTAAAGAAGTAGGCGAACTAACCGAGCTCGAAAAGACGGTGATAAGTTCCGTGACCAGCAACAACACCTTAACTGATAAAATAGAAGGTGAAGAGAAAAAGGCATTAACGGCAGGACAAAGAATTGCCGATAAAGTTGCTTCATTTGGTGGTAGCTGGACATTTATAATTTCATTTGGAGTCTTTATACTCATTTGGATTACCGCAAATGTATATTGGCTCTTAAACAAAGGATTTGACCCGTATCCCTTTATCCTTTTGAATCTGATTTTATCGTGTCTGGCAGCACTTCAAGCTCCGGTGATTATGATGAGTCAGAACCGTCAGGAAGAAAAAGATAGGGACAGAGCCAAGAAGGATTACATGATAAACCTCAAATCTGAATTAGAAATAAGGACTCTACGTGAAGAAATTGATCATTTCATCATGGATCAACAACAAGAATTCTTAGAACTACAAAAAGATCAGATAGAGATGATGACCGACATACTAAAACATCTGGAAAAGAAAAACAACAAGTAATATACGGCATTTCTGCTGATACAGAGAAAATCAAATCCTTATCCCCACGCCTCTCCGATAAAGCCCGATAATGCTTACCTTTGTAGCCATATTACAATATTTATGACCGAAAATACCGTTACAAAGTCTGGTCTCTGGACAAAAAACTTCTCATTCGCCTGTGTGGCAAACTTCCTGATGGGCTTCTCATTCTACCTCTTAATGCCCACCCTTCCTTTTTACTTATCCGAACGCTTTCATACCGATAATTCGACCATCGGACTCGTTGTTTCCTGTTACGTGATTGCCGCGCTGGTCATCCGCCCTTTTTCGGGTTATCTGGTCGATAGCTTTTCCCGCAAGATGGTCTATATGATTTCGTACCTGCTGTTTGTTGGGTTTTGCCTCGGCTATCTGGTGGCTGGAACGATATTGTTCCTAATTGTGCTACGCTTCCTGCACGGACTCACATGGGGAATTATCACCACGGCAGGAAACACACTCGCCATCGACATTATGCCTTCTGAAAAACGGGGACAAGGAATCGGATTCTACGGACTGGCATTCAATATCTCAATGGCCATCGGTCCGGTAGCGGGAATTTTTCTCTACCAGCATTTCGACTTTAACATACTCTTTTATTCGGCCATTATCACCGGATTTATCGGAATGGTATTTGCACAGTTTATCAAAGCACCGGTGAAACCACGCATAAAACACCATCAGGCGCTATCTCTCGACCGCTTCCTGATGCTGAAAGGAATTCCTGTCGGTGTCAACCTTTTATTGGTCACCATCTCTTATGGGATGATTCTCTCGTTTGCCGCCATGTACAGCAAAGAGATGAATGCCGACAATCCCGGTCTCTTTTACGTAATGCTGGCCATCGGTATTGCCGGAGCCCGCGCTTTTAGCGGAAAAATGATTGATAAAGGAGAGCTGCACAAGGCATCAATACTGGGATTAATTCTGTTGGCTGTGGGGCTAACGGTATTTGCATTGTGGAAAATACCGGTCGTGTATTATGTAGTTGCATTTGTTTTGGGCATGGGATACGGTGTTGCTTATCCGGCTTTCCAAACCATATTCATCAATATGGCTACCCACCATCAACGGGGGACTGCCAATTCGACTTACTACACCGCTTTCGACACAGGTGTGGGTGCAGGTATGCTCCTGGCCGGGAAAATAGCAGCCATGGCCAGCCTGGGTGCTGCATTCTGTTTCAGTGCCATCGCCTGCTTCATTGCCATTCTCTATTACTGGAAAATATCCATCACCAGCTATCAGAAGCATAAGTTGGTGTAAAAAATAACGGTCAGCATTCGAATTGAAAATGCTGACCGTTATTTTTTTGCACTGGGTTAAAACCCTTGTGTTACAATATCGTTCATACCTACGGTATTCGTTAACGAAAAAGCACCGTAGGTGCGACCGATAGATTAACACCGGACTTTAGTCCGGTGTTAAGAGAAGTCACTTCAACCACTTATCCAACCAGCGGAAAAATACCCGCTGCCACAGCATGCTGTTTTGCGGTTTGGTAATCCAGTGGTTTTCATCGGGGAAGACAAGCATCTCTGCCGGGATTCCACGCAACTTGGCTGCATTAAACGCCGCCATTCCCTGTGAGGCCAGGATGCGGTAATCCAATTCACCCACCGTAACCAGAATCGGCGTATCCCACTTATCGACAAATTTATGAGGAGAATTGGCAAACGAACGCTGGGCCGTAGCATTATTTTTATCCCAGAACGGACCGCCCAAATCCCAGTTAGCAAACCACGACTCCTCAGTCTCAAGATACTGCTGTTCCAGATTGAAAATACCGGCATGCGCAATAAACGCTTTGAATCGCTTATTGTGGTGTCCCGCTAACCAGTAAACCGAAAATCCTCCGTAGCTCGCTCCTACCGCACCTAGCTTATCTTTATTGACAAACGGTTCATTAGCCACGGCATCAATAGCAGATAGGTAATCCTTCATGTTTTGGCCACCGTAATCCCCGCTGATTTGCTCATTCCATTTCTGACCGAAACCGGGTAACCCACGGCGGTTAGGTGCAACCACAATATAACCGTTGGCTGCCATCAGCTGCATATTCCATCGGTAAGAGAAGAACTGACTCACGGTACTTTGCGGACCGCCTTGGCAATAAAGAATGGCCGGATATTTCTTTTTAGGGTCAAAATGGGGCGGATAAATCACCCAGGTCAGCATCTTTTGGTTGTCGGTGGTCGTAATCCAGCGCCCTTCCACTTTTCCCAGGGTAAGTTGGTCGAGAATCTCCTTATTTTCAAAACTCAACTCTTTAGTAGCTCCGTTTACAGGATTTACGGCATAAACCTCATTGGGCTTCGACATCGAATGGCGCAACGCCACCAGTTCACCATTCGCCTGTTTCACCTCTTCAAAGTCATATTGCCCCGTGGTTACCTGACGAATAACGCTATTTGCCCCATCGACATGGAATATATGCGTTACACCTAGTTTGCAAGCAATCATCCAAAAAGCCTTGCCATCCGGCGTCCACTCAAAGGCATCACAATTGTAATCAAATGCCGTAGTCAGGTCTTTTTTTGCGCGGGTAGCCAGCTCCATCACCATCAGACGCTTCTTGTCCGACTCGTATCCGTCGCGCTCCATGCTAATCCAGGCAATGCTTTTCCCATCGGGCGAAAACTGCGGATTGGTATCGTAACCCATCATCCCTGCGGTAAGGTTTTCGGTCTTTTTTGAATCCAGATGGTACAGGTAAATGTCTGTATTGGTGGAAAGAGCGTAATCTTTACCCTTCTTTTTACGGGAAGAATAGGCTACCGATTTGCTATCGGGGCTCCAGCAGAGGTTGGCGATGTCGGCGTCGGGTTTGGTGGGGCATTCGTAAGGCTCACCGGCCATGATATCGGTGATATTTGCCAGTTTGCCATCCACAATATCCGCCACAAAAGGATGGGGAATCGTTTCCACCCATTCATCCCAATGCTTGTACATCAGGTCATCAATCACACGCCCTTTGGCTTCCGGCAGGTCAGGATAAATATCCGAAGCGCGTTCGCCGTACTTCACCTGACTGATAAAGAGTACCTTTTTCCCATCGGGTGAATAGATAAAGGCATCAATATCCTTGTCATACTCGCTGATTTGCTTGCGGTCGCTGCCGTCGGCATTCATCTCCCAGATTTGGGAAGAGCCGCTTTCCGCGGAAAGGAAGGCAATCTTTTTCCCACCATCTATCCAGCGGGCATTATTTTCACTTTTGGGACTTTCAGTGATTTGCCTCTTTTCACTGCCATCTGCATTGATGGTAAAAAGCTCGCGATTACTCTTGTTTTTAGGAATACTGATGTAGGAAACCCCATACAGGAGCTTTTTTCCGTCGGGTGATACCTGCAAATCGGTAATTCGTCCGAAGCTGTTCAGGACTTCAGGGGTCATTAACCCATTTTCGATTTTAGGACTATTCTTGCCGATGATTTCGCCATCACCGTTTTTATTTCCGTTACAAGCCGTAACGGCTAAGGTTGCAGCCATAATACAAACGTTGATTTTATTCATAATTTCCACTGTAAAATGTTGGAGTGCTGAAATTAGCAAATTTGAATCAGGTGAGCAAATAAACATTGCGAAAGGAGCAAAATGAGAAGCATATAGATTTGAAAAACAGAAACCCCTATAAACGAGAAAAGGTTGTCATCCCGACAACCTCAACCTTTTTGTTAACCTTAAATCTAATACCATGAAAAACATTACAAAGGTAAAGCATTTTCCTCTCCATCCAAATTAAACGTACAAGAAACACTTTACCTTTAATCCTATTTAACCCAGCAAGTTATAGCAATACAGTTATTCACAATACAAGCTGGTTATTCTTAAAATATTTAGCACTCGGAGACTATTTCCGCACCTCCCGGATAACCGATTCGATGTATCCCAACACCTCTTCTTTACCCAAACGATGCTCTGAAGATGTCTCGAACATCAGAGGAAGTTCTTCCCAGTTTTCGAGCAATTTTTGCTCAAACAAATGGCGGTTTGAGGTCAGTTTGCCCTTACCGATTTTATCGATTTTGGTAAATATAATGCAGAATGGAACTCCGTTTTCGCCCAGCCACTCAATGAATTCGAGGTCAATCTGCTGCGGTTCGAGACGTGAATCAATCAGCACAAATAAGCAGGTCAGCTGCATACGTTCCTGAATGTAATTCTCGATAACGGTACGAATCTGCTCACGCCCCTCTTTTCCACGGCGGGCGTAACCATAACCGGGAAGGTCCACCAGATACCAGTCATTATTGATAATAAAGTGGTTTATCAGCATCGTTTTACCCGGTGTCGATGAAGTCATGGCCAATCCCTTGCGATTGGTCAGCATATTGATAAGCGATGATTTACCCACATTGGAACGCCCGATAAAGGCAAATTCCGGCATTGTGCCTTCGGGGCATTTTCTCACATCGGT
>JAUZOF010000332.1 GCA_030706585.1 Bacteroidota bacterium | reverse complement strand
GCTTCATCACCACCTGCAGAACACTTCGCAATTGCCTTCTTAGCATTTAACAGATTCTGATATATAGATTTCCATGGATTATCATAAGTGGAAGAGGTAGTCGGTTGTGTACTACGGGTCTCGGCATCCCACAACTGATTGTAGGTTCCAACTTCGTGTTCAATATAAACTGATGAAAAAAATGACAGATCTGAGCCAACGACATTAAATGCTGTAGATGTTTCCACATCAGAAAGCAAGAATTTCGCCGTTACATCCTTCGCATTATCAGGATTGTTGTTTATTTTATCCATAACCTCATCAGTACAGGAAAATTGCAACGACAGAATGACCATTGCCAATAAGAGCTTGGGCAAATATATTTTGAGTTTCATATTAGTCAAAAATTAGATGTTAAAACTTAAAGTTAAGGCCTAATCCGTAATTAGTGGTCTGAGGGAGAGAAAAACGCTCAAATCCACCAGCCATATTAGTATTCCCCTGAGTTGATTCCGGATCAAAATTAGGATAGTTACTCCATATTAAAATATTACGGGCAAACACAGTGGCAGCAAGTTTCATGTAGGGCTTATTCACAATATCACGACTCAACGATATCTCTCTCAACTTAAGGAAAGAGTTATTGTAAATAGAAGCCTCATCAATGTTATTGATTGTATTATAATAACTTTGAAGAGAAACGGCAGTCGTATTTTTTGTTCCGTCTTCATGATATCCGTCAACGATTTTATTATCTCTGTTATCGGTAGCCTGACTACGTCCGTAATAGCCTAACAAGCCGTTGGTACCACCATACATCTGACCTCCCTTTTTCCAGCTGAATACCGCATTCAGTGTAGTACCGAATACTGTCAATGTATTGCTAAATCCAAGGAGAAAATCAGGAGAAACACGACCAATTACTTTCATTTCACCGGCCATTGGTAATCCGTCAGAACCGATCAACAAGTGTCCATTAGCATCACGGGCATAACTGGACCCATAAATTACAGGAAACTTCTCTCCTATCTGAGCTCTGACCTGAGGTGTTTCAAATCCACCAAGAAAAATACTACCTACCCCGGGAGCTAACTTATCCACATAATTATCTGTTTTTGTCCAGTTGAATGCCATATTCCAGTCAACAGTTTTGTTCTTAACCGGGCTGAGCAACAGCGTTATCTCATGTGTATTTGTATGAATAGCGCCTCCGTTTGTCATCAGGTATTCTGAACCGGTAGAACCGGACAAAGGCACTGAGAATATCTGATCAGTAACATTCTGTCTGGAAAAAGTATAATTCAGACCAATAATATTATTGAACAGTTTTAAATCAAACCCACCTTCGTATGAATTGGTATTTTGAGGTTTTAATTTAGAATCGTAAATAGTCTTAGATGCAGAGAAAGCATTTACATTGCTTATAGGATAAACGATAGGATATCCACCCCAATAACCACCACCATAACTAGGTACAGAATAATAGTTTTGAATATAAATACCGGACTGTCCTACCTGTGCAAAAGAAGCTCTTAGTTTAGCATAACTTACTATCGGATTACCATGAAGTGATTCTAGTTCTGTAAGAATAAATCCGACAGAAAGAGAAGGATACACAAATGATCTGTGGCCACTCGGCATTGTTGAGATATAATCATTCCTCAATGTACCGTTAAGATACAACATATTTTTCCAGGTAGCCGATCCACTACCAAAGAAACCGACTGTACGATTGCCCAACTGGGATATAAAGTTGCTTTTGGTAATGGTATTATTTATATTGTTCCAACCGGGGAAATTATACGTCTGACCATATGCATCCAGGTATTTAACTCGCTCATCATTAATCTCATTACCAACGAGCAAACCAAAGTCCCATGATTCGATTGGTTTGAAGGTATAATTAGCCGTAAAGAGAGAATTTAATATTGTTTTTTTGTAAGTCTGATCCTCTGCTGAGCCCAGGCCATTCTGGTGGCCGTATCCCCAAATAGTTTCATAAAGAGTAGAGTATGTATCTACCCCTAATTGCAGTTTTGCGTCCAGTTTATCACCGGTAAGCAAACCGGGTTGATTTGTATAGTTGATAAACGTATTGCCAAAGAAACGATTTGTTTGTTCGGTAAATGTATTATTATCCAATGACCAGTAAGCATCATCAAATCCCGCTGTTGACCGATATGCATTTTGCTTATACGGATTATTCTCATAATAATTTGGAATACCTTTCAGATTGTAAGAAGCCGGTGATGGATAAACCGTTGCAACAATACCATCATTTGCACTTGTTGTCTTATCTATCGAACTTTGAATATAATTTGCAGAAAAGCCGGTTTTCCATGAATTACTGATTTGCAGCTCTGTATTCCCCTTAACCGAATAGCGGTCCATACCTGTAGTGGGTATTATACCCGTTTGATTCATTTCAGCAATTGAAAATGAATAATTAACCCGATCAAGTGCCTGACTCAGATTAACTGTATTTTTTGTGGTGTAACCAGTCTGAAAAAAGCTCTTGACATTATCGAAAACCTGAGGAGTTGCCCACGGATCTAATCCGGCATTGGCCAACTGGGGGACATAATACTTTCCAGGGTGAAGGCCGTATGTCTGAGTGTATGTATTATTGGTTTCACCTCCATAATTGGGGTCTTTAGGCAGATCTGTAATTTTAGGGCCCCAGGAAGTCGATGAAGTTGGTTTATACAAACCGCCGCTACCCTGAGCATACATTGTTTGTAATTCCGGATATCGGGAAATTACACTAAAACTATTGTTTGTTGAAAAAGAGATCTGAGGTTTTCCTTTTTTAAGTCCTTTTCCACTCTTAGTAGTTATCTGTATTACACCATTAGAAGCTCTAATTCCATACAATGCTGCAGCACTTTGGCCTTCCAATACTGTAATTGACTCAATGTCATTAGGATCAATATCGACAGCCCTGTTTGAAACATCAGTTCCTGTGACACCATCACCAACTGATATAGCCCCCTGAGCTCCTTTGCCATTAGCAAAATCGGCAGAAGATGCAACAGGCATGCCATCAATAACATATAACGGTGTATTATCTCCTGTAAAAGATCTTGCTCCCCGGATCATGATTTGCGAAGATGCTCCAGGCATACCACTTGATGGTGTTACAGTTACTCCGGTAAGCTTTCCACTTAGAGCACTTGACAAATCTGTATTGCCTGCTTTCTGTAAGGCATCTCCTTTTATATCCTGAGCTGCATAACCTAAAGCTTTTCGCTCTTTTTTTATACCAAATGCTGTCACAACGACCTCTTCTAAAGCTTTAGAAGATGGCTGCAATACTACTTTTAATGATGATTTGATTGTTACTTCTTTCGGATCAAACCCGATGTAAGAAATCACCAATAATTTCCCACCGACAGGAACATTAACAGTAAAACGACCATCCACATCAGTAGCAGTCCCCACTTTGGAACCCTTTACGACTATCGAAGCTCCGATGACGGGTTGCCCATCTTCAGCAGATATAACCAATCCACTGACTTTGGTCTGTGCAGAGATGAGTGCTATGTTTACAATCAAACATAGAAAGAAAAGAGTCAACTTTCTCATAAAAACCACTTTTAAATTAAAACTTATATCAACTATCCCAAATACACTAAATACGTCTATTTATACAGAATCATACATTATACATACACATACTATAAAGCATTTTGTCACACTATCACTTACACGTCAGCAAATATATTCAATTATTATTAGAAACAGTACAACCAGAACAAAGTTTGCATTAAAACAGGCTTTCTTTATGTCAGAAATGCATAAACTGCATTTAAAGTATAGATTTCACCTCATCAAGCGTATCTACAGAGTAGGTCGGAGTAAACAAAAGTGAATGACCTTGAAAATTCATAAAATAGATTTGGTCTAATTTGTAGTTATAAGCACCCGCTATATCCGCTTCAGGATTATCACCAATCATTATACTCTCATTTTTGCGGGAATTTGTTGATTTGAGAGCATACTCAAATATTCCAGGGTAAGGCTTATTTACTCCGGCATCTTCGGAGGTAATGATTTTCTCAAAATAATCCAGAAGACCGGAATTGGCCAGTTTTTTTTGCTGGACATCCCTAAAACCGTTGGATAAAACAAACAATCTGTATTTGGGATACAAATACTCCAGAAGATTTTTTGCATTAGGTATCAGTTGAGTTTTAGATGATACTGCGTCAAGATAATCGCTATTCATTTGTATAGCAAGAGTTTCATCTGCCAAACCAGCATAGCGCAAAGGATGAAGAAACCGCTCACTGATTAAATATTGTTTGCCAATCTGACCATGATGATACAGATGCCACAATTCCTGGTTTCTTTCTGTATAAATCCCATAGTAATGTTCGAAACTCTCAAAATATTCTTCCAGTTTATACTGAAAAAAGATTTCAGTCATCCCCTCTCTGGAGTTTGATTTAGTATCCCACAACGTATCATCAAGGTCCACAAATACACTTTTGTACTTTCTCATTATCAACAATTTATATTTTAATCAAAATCCACTCTGTTTTCTTACTTTCAATTTTATATCAATAGAAAGACCTGCCTTTCCTCAAAAAAGCAGGTCTTTTAAAAGATTCACTTGAACGTTCTGTCCCTAGTCTACCTGGATTACGAGATAGCGAGAAACACTCCAGAATGCTTTATAGTCAGTAATTTTCAGAATCAACATACCGGAATTGTCTTTTTCCAAAGAGTAACTTCCTGCCGGATGGGTAGTAAGGAATTTTGCCTTTTTAGAGAAAAGCTCAATAGACTTAGTATTACGAATATCGATAGCGATGAAGTATTCTTTACTGAACTCTTTTTTCATCACATCTGCTTTCTTGAACAATCCCCCACCGGTGATTACATTCTGTTTCTTCAACTCAGCTTTTGTTCCGAACACATACCAGGCTGTATTAATAGCTTTATCCTGAGATGCGATTTCCTCCTTCTGCTTTGTAGATTCTGTAGTCAGGTTAGTAACCTGTCCTGTCAAATTTTCAGTCTGAGCAACCAATTCTCCGATTTTCACATCTTTCTGTTGCAACTGAGCCTGAAGATCTGCAATAGCTTTGGTTTTTTCTTCTAATTCGGCCACCATCTTCTCAATGGTCTTTTTCATCTGTGCCGATTGAATGCGGCCATTTTTAACCATCGCATTCAATTTATCCAGATTTTCTTTGTTTTTCTGAAGTGTTTCAGAAACAAACTTCATATCACCTACAATTTTCTCACGGGCGGAAGGTGTCAATTCTTTACCCTGTGCACCCTGCACTTTAAGATAATTCTCAGCATCTTTCATTTTGCCGAGGCCATCCTGAACGTCATTGATCAAGGTTAGTGCGTCATCATACTCTTTCACG
>JAUZOF010000331.1 GCA_030706585.1 Bacteroidota bacterium | reverse complement strand
ATACTAAGAGCCTGTTTAAATTTTATTGCTCGACTTTTTTAGGGCTGTTTCGAAGTAGATTTTTTGCTTTTATCCCGCAGATTTAGCGGGCTAAATCTGCGGGAGAAAAGTGAAAAATATACCCGAAAGAGACTAAAAAAGGAGCAAAGAAAGGAGTTTCATCTCCTTATATAAAAATGTTTCGGTAAAATTTAAACAGGCTCTAAACATTCAACGGATATGGAATTTTCATTAGAGGGTCGCGAATTTATCGAACTGAATAAGTTGCTAAAAATTCTTCGCTTGGTAGAGAGCGGTGGTATGGCTAATACCGTGATTGTTGAAGGTTATGTGAAACTGAACGGTCAGGTGGAATTTCAGAAAAGAAAGAAGCTGAGAGTCGGTGATAAGGTTGATTTTGACGGTCAGGTACTGATAGATATTACTGCGTAATTGATTTCAGCGGCATACATTGATTCGATTGGATGATAGGTACGATTATATTGTCTCGTTGTGGCTTCAGATGTGTGCGTTAGTTTTGCGCTAATATTGCCGTAACACGCTTTAAAGCGATAGTGTTCTGGTATAGTTGACTACGCGACAAGCGGCTTGAAGCCGCTGAACGCTCTGTCGCATTCCGAACAGCGGCTTCAGGCCGCTTGTCGGATAGATAGCACACTATTAGATATGATGATTGCGGAAAGGTTGTATGTTTGCATTTCTTCAATCTTTATAAAGATATTCATAAAGCAAAAAAAAAGAGCGGATTCCAAACCGGAATCCGCTCTTTTTTATTTATGCTGAAACGTGAGATTAGTCTTCGTTTTCTTCAACTACTACGAAATCTTCAGTCAGGTAAGACGCCGGCAACAGGCGGCAATTGTACTGAGAAGCCATGATTTCACCGTAAGCGCCGGCAGAACGCATAGCGATCAGGTCACCACGTTTTGTTT
The DNA here is from genome assembly GCA_030706585.1 of Bacteroidota bacterium. Lineage (GTDB taxonomy): Bacteria > Bacteroidota > Bacteroidia > Bacteroidales > UBA7332 > CAXXIC01. The sequence goes on along the minus strand of JAUZOF010000331.1, from coordinate 4,435 downwards.
TGTTCAGGTCAAGCGCTTTAGCGAAAGTATCAGACGATTCGCAGATAGGACCTACTACGTCGTAAGCTTCCATTTCACCTTCAGAGGTGATGTTTTCGATTTTGTGGTAAGCCTGGTAAAGGGCAGGACGGATCAGATCGGTCATACCGGCATCCACAATCGCGAATTTCTTGTTTACGCCCTCTTTTACGTAAAGCACTTTGGTGATCAGGCTACCGCACTGACATACGATAGAACGGCCTAACTCGAAGTGAACGCCTTGTCCTGCACGCAGTTTCAGGTGTTTGTGGAAAGTTTCGAAGTATGCAGCGAATCCCGGGATTGGGTTCTGCTCAGGCTGTTGGTAGTCGATACCTAAACCGCCACCTACGTTGATCAACTCCAGTTTCACGTCGCGTGCTTCCAGTTTGTCCTGCAATTCGTTGATGCGAACGCAAAGGCTCTTGAAGTTGCCCATATCCAGGATTTGAGATCCGATGTGGAAGTGCAGACCGATCAGCTTCAGGTTTTTCATTGAAGCGACCACATCAATTACATGATCCATGTGAGAAAGGCTGATGCCGAATTTGTTCTCTTTTAGACCGGTAGTGATATAGTGGTGAGTGTCAGCAGCTACGTCCGGATTGATACGCAATGCGATTGATGCTACTTTGCCTTTTGCTTCAGCCAGTTCGTTGATTACTTCCAACTCAGGAATAGACTCAGCATTAAAGCAGAAGATGTCGTGATCCAAACCAAGATTGATTTCCCAATCGGCTTTACCTACACCGGCAAAAACGATTTTGTTTGCAGAAAAACCGGCTTTCAATGCAGCCAGGATCTCGCCGCCGCTCACGCAGTCAACGCCCAATCCCTGCTCTCGAATGATTTTCAGTAATCGAGGATTTGCATTTGCTTTGATTGCGTAGTGTACGTGGAAGTTATCGTATTTATTGCTTTCCTGATTTACAATGTCAAGTGTATCACGAAGCAGATCCGTATTGTAGAAATAGAACGGAGTCTGTAATTTCTGAAAATTCTCTACGGGGAAGTTTCCTTTAGTATTCATCTTTAGAAATATAGTTTTAATAGTTATTGACCTGAGTATATTTGAAAAATGAGAATGCCTGATAATGATAGAGTGTCGGAAAATTACGATCAGAATGTTCTTAGATATTGCCCCAGCCCCAGAAGGGGATGTTGGTTAGTGCAAAACTGTTATGAAGTTGCACTTTGTTAAGTCCCCTTTAGATTTAGGGGCAGATTCTAATTATATATCTGTAAGTTTTTCCTCTTCTTAATCAGCCTCTTAAGCAGCCTCGATTATATTTGAAAAATACCCCTTCTTGCGGAAGGGGTAGAGATATGATTACTTGTTATCTTCAGCAAACAGGTTGTCACTCAATGCCTGGAGGGCGCGTTTCTTGTCGTCAGCCTGTACCAGGAATGAGATGTTGTAGTCGCTACCACCGTAAGAGATCATACGAACCGGGATTCCTTTTAATGCGTTCACCACTTTGGCTTCGAAGCCGAGGTTAGTCCATTGCAGGTCGCCGGTTACACAGATGATCACCATGTCTTTGTCAACGGTAACGGTTCCGAGTTTTTTCAGATCGTCAACGATTTCCTGAAGGTTCTTCGCATTGTCGATTGTTACCGAAACACCAACCTCAGAAGTGGTTACCATGTCAATCGCTGTCTGATACGATTCGAATATTTCGAATACTTTACGGAGGAAACCGTAAGCCAGCAACATGCGGCCCGATTTGATTTTGATAGCGGTAATACCGTCTTTGGCAGCTACTGCTTTGATTTTATTTGGTTCCGATTCGTTGCAGATCAGTGTGCCAGGAGCTTTAGGCTCCATGGTGTTTAGCAAACGAACAGGGATGTTAGCCAATGCTGTTGGCAGGATACAGGTCGGGTGAAGTATTTTCGCACCGAAGTATGCCAGTTCAGCTGCTTCGTCGAAGTTCAGCACGCGAACCGGAGTGGTTTTATCCACGAAGCGGGGATCGTTGTTGTGCATACCGTCGATGTCGGTCCAGATCTGAACTTCGTCAGCTTTAACCGCAGCTCCCAGCAATGAAGCGGTGTAGTCACTACCTCCGCGTTGCAGGTTGTCGATCTCGCCATAAGCGTTGCGGCAAATGAATCCCTGAGTGATGTAGATTTCAGAATCAGGTGTGTTTTGCAGCTGGATAGCGATTTTTTCCTTGATGTAGTTTAAGTCCGGCTCTGCGTTTTTGTCTGTACGCATAAAGTCAAGCGCAGGAAGCAAAGCGGCTTTAATGCCGGTCTCTTGCAGATAGTTTGTCACCATCGCGGTTGACATCAATTCGCCCTGTGCTAAAACCACTTTTTCCTCGAACATGGTAAACAGATCCTGGGTCAAAGCGCGGATATCATTGAAGATGCCTTTTAATACATCCAGTGTCTTCTTCTTATATTCCTCTGTTGTAAACAATTCATTAACTACACCTGCATATTTCTTCTCCAGGTTGTTGATGATCTCGCTTGCAGCATCCGGGTTCTTTTTGTAAAGATAATCGGAAATTTCAACGAGGGTGTTGGTTGTACCCGACATGGCTGACAGGACTACGATTTTTTTATCGCCGTCGCAGATCAATTTGGCCACATCTTTCATTCTTTGTGCAGAACCTACAGAAGTGCCACCAAACTTTAAAACTTTCATTTTTCGTTGTAAATTAAGAGGATTGTATGATTATATAAAAAACCGCATTCGCTATGATCGTCCGATCTGTTCCTGCGGTTTATCTTATCTGACTCAAAAAGTCGTGCAAATTTATAACAAATAATTGATTTACAAAGAGGAGTGTTCTGATATAATCAGTTGTTCATCTTCGCATATCATCACTTTTCCGGGGAACTCTTTCACGAAACGGAGGTTGTGCGTTGTCATGATTACTGAAGTGCCGGTTTCGCAAATGCTTTGCAGGAGCTGTACGATCTGATCCCCTGTTTGTGGGTCGAGGTTGCCGGTCGGTTCATCGGCCAGGATGATATCCGGATGGTTGAGCAGGGCGCGGGCGATCACCACACGTTGTTGCTCTCCGCCCGAAAGTTCATGTGGCATTTTGTTGTCCATAAACTTCATGCCCACCTGTTGCAATACCTCGTTGATGCGGTGACGAATGTCCTCCTTGTTTTTCCAGCCGGTCGATTTGAGCACAAACTTGAGGTTCTCAAAAACCGAGCGGTCTGTTAGCAACTGGAAATCCTGGAAAACAATCCCCATTTTTCTTCTCAGGTAGGGAATATGCTTGCGTTTCATGTGGCGCAGGTCGTAGCCCAGTACATTGGCAACGCCATTATCAATGGGGACATCGACATACATGGTTTTGAGCAGACTACTTTTACCGGAGCCTACCTTGCCGATGACGTAGAGGAATTCACCTTTGCGCAACTCCAGTTCTACATTTTTGAGAACAATATTGTCTTGACGGGAAATATCTACTCCCTGATAATGTACCAATACTTCCATGAGGATCTCAGTGTGAGGTGCAGGATTATGTTTGACGAACTATTCTTTGTGACGTTTTTTTAGCTCCATAGCCAGGTCTTCGATGCGGTGGCCTTTGCTGGTCAGCAATACGATCAGGTGGTAGATCAGGTCAGACGCTTCGTACAGGAAACCTTCGTCGGTACCGTTGGTCGCTTCGATAACAGTCTCTACAGCCTCTTCACCTACCTTTTGAGCCATGCGGTTTACGCCTTTTTTGAAAAGGGAAGTGGTATAAGAACCTTCCGGCATCTCCTGGTGACGACGGGTGATGAAGTCCTGAAGATAAGCAAGGAACTGAATCGGGTTTTCATTGATCTCTTCGAAGCAGGTATCCGCACCGGTGTGGCATACCGGGCCTACCGGATTTACCTTGATCAGCAATGTGTCGTTGTCGCAATCTACAGCGATATTTTTTACCAACAGGAAGTTTCCGCTTTCTTCACCTTTCGTCCAAAGACGATTTTTAGTGCGGCTGAAGAAGGTTACTTTGCCGATTTCTACTGTTTTCTGATAAGCAGCTTCGTTCATGAAACCGAGCATCAATACCTTGTTGGTCTGTTCATCCTGGATGATGGCGGGAACCAATCCCTCCATTTTATTAAAGTCGATCATAATTGTCTATTAGTTTGCTTGCAGGCGGCAAAGATAGTCATTTTTAATGGACAGCGGAAAGTTTGATCGGATGAATCGGTGGGGGAGTGGGCGGTTTTTGTTAAACCTGACAGCGTAATAGACTGATCATCTATTGACGGGGTGACTTTGAGGTCTCTCTGTTAATAATTACCAGAAGGCCCGATTGAACCGAAGGTGTAATTCAGATATATGTCTGAGTACTAAGGAAGATTTGAGTCTAAACACTCTGTGTCTAGTCTCCTTTGCCTTTGCTTCTTTCTTCTTGTTTTCCGAATACCCTCATTGATAGTAGTCGCT
>JAUZOF010000330.1 GCA_030706585.1 Bacteroidota bacterium | reverse complement strand
GGTACATTCAGCGAATGAGCCAAAGCCACGTCAGCAGGAACGACTCCTTCGTAAGTCTTCTCGAAATTCTCAGGCGCGTAGGCGCCAAAGTGGGTCGGAATATCCGAGACCAGTGAAGTCGGCAGTAATTCGCCTTCGTCAATCATGGCTGCATACAAAAAGGGTTTCAGGATACTTCCCGAACTGCGGTTGGCAATGGCATTGTCCACGTAAGGTGCATTTTTCAAGCCCTCGACATCTATGTTTCCGATATAGGCTTTGGCTTCTCCCGAGCGGGTATCCAAAACAACGATAGCCATGTTCTGGATGAAGTTTCCGGCGTAATAGCGAATGTACTTGCGGGCAGTATTTGCGGCAAACTGCTGGATATCCGAGTTTATGGTGGTGCGGATGGTTTGTCCCGATACCCCATCGTTGATCAGTTTATTCAGTAAATGAGGAGCTAGTTGAGGCAATGCCTTCGGCTTATCGGGCAGCGGTTCGGCTTTCGCAAGTTCGCAGGTCGTTTTTTCGATGATCCCTTTGGCACAGAGTTTATCCAATAGCCGGTTCCGCTTTTTCAGATAGATCGTGTGGTTTTTCCCTGGAAAAATAAGCGCAGGTGCATTGGGCAATACCGCCAGAGCAGCGGTTTCACCCCAGGATAAGCGGGAGGCCGGTCTTCCGAAATAACGCCAGGCAGCCGCATCCAGTCCCACTACATTTCCTCCGAACGGAGCATGTGATGCGTAGAGATTAAGTATCTCATTTTTGCTGTATCCCAATTCCAGACGGAAGGCCAGGAGCATTTCGACCATTTTGGTGAAAACATTCCGGCTTTGATCGTTCAGACTCATGCGGATGACCTGCATGGTCAGTGTACTGCCTCCACTGACCACCCTTTTAGCCTTGATGTTCTGGATGATGGCCCGACAAAAAGAGACCGGATTTACCCCGGGATGGTAGAAGAAGTATTCATCCTCGAACAGCCTCACGCATTGTTTGAATTTATCGGGAACAGTATCCGACTCGGGAAAACGCCACTGGTAATCGTCGGCAATCCGGGCAGAAAGAAAGTTGCCGTTTTCGTCTTCGATAATGGTTGAATATACCGGCTTAAACAAGGGTCTGGGAAGAGCAAATGCAAACCAGATCATGAATATTGCAAATGCCATCAATATCCAGAAGCGTGGATAAGGATAGTGAAGCCGGTGTCTGATGCACCGGCTTTTTATTCTGTTGAGGATGTTGATAACTTTTGTTTTATCCATCAATTTAGTCCAAATACTGAGATTCATCATCTGATAACTCCCACCCAATAACCTTTGGTGTATGCTCTAACCGAGTTGTCATACATGGCTTCGCATTGTACGGAAGGCAGATAGTAATGACCCAGGTAAGCCGCTTGCAACAATACCCTGAAGGTCTTGGTCTGACCTTTCGCCAAATTGAAATACATGTACACGCGGTCATCGCGGATATCCTGGTAGTCCGGCTCGTCGGTTTTCAGGACTGCGCTTTTAATGTTGTCCATACGGGCATTGAGGATTTCCCAACCCGATGGGAATAACATCGAAACGGCCAGGTTCTTGTAATCCATCCGGACACCCGGGTGCGTCACCGTCAGGTTGACATAGAATTGTGTTCCCTGTTTGATGGATAACGGATTCAACGGACGACCTTTCATGTCGGCATAAGAGGTGGCTATAGCCAGATTCTGAGCTATCGCTTCCTGGCCTTTCATTAACGGAACACCTTGTGTGATTACGCGGATAAATAACGGTTGGCTGCTGTTGTTCGTGATTGTAACTTTCTTCTGATAGCCGGTGTTAAATCCGATATTGTTTTGCGAAATCACTTTCGGTGAATTGATCTGCATTGTTTTTTCACCGATATTGAGCGAGCACTTCAGAGTGCCGCCATTCACATTTCCGCCTGCGAATTTAGAAACGCCGAGCAGCATATAAGCAGTTGTTTGTGTACTTAACCATTCGTCTGACGACAGGACGTTGGCAATGTCGCGGACCAGAGCCTCTGCCTGCGATCTTCTTTTCAACATGACCAGAGTTTCCAGGATCATGGCTTCGTCCCGGCCGTAGCTTCCGTAGGTATCAAAGTATTCTTCCCTTTTTTGTGGTTTGAGCGGAATGCCGGATACAATCTGCGCACCAATCTCGGGTTTGCCGGCTACACAATATGCCGAAGCAAGCCGCCAACGGGCCGCCGGATCAATCTCAGATGTTTCTCGCATCAGGTTCATAGCGCTCAGGGCTGGTCTCTTAGCGAGTGCAAGGGTGTAAAGACGATAAGCCTGAATAAGGTCTGTTCCGTAGTTTTTACGGGTCGGTTTCCAGTTGTTGGCTTCACGGGTTTGGTAGGTTAACCAAGTATTGAGTAATCCTACAGGCAGTTGATACCCTCTGGCCTGAGCCTCGAGCATAAAGTGTCCGGCGTAATTGGTTCCCCAGGCATCTGCAATGTTCGATTCACCGGGCCAGTAGGAGAAGCCCCCGTTGACCAGTTGATAACTTTTTAGTTTGGCCAGGCATGATTTCACATTGCTTTCCACTTCCGCTTTGCGGGCATCGTTCATATCCATCATCTGGGGTAAAAAGAGTTGAGGGAATACAGCCGAGGTCACCTGTTCGATGCAGCCGTGCGGGTATTGAATCAGATAGCTCAACCGTTTTTCCAGATTGACCGGATAGAAACGCGATACTTCCACCGCACCCGAGTTTGTACCCGGTATGCCGAAAGCACTGACTACCTGTGACCAGGTTTTGCCCGGTTGGATAGTTGCCGTGATTACTTTTGCAGCCGGTGGATTCGGAAGCCGGATGTTCAGGACTGTTTCTGACGTAGAGACATTACTTCCCGAAATTGCTTTGATAATGATCCTACCGGATCCGGTGGTGTTTTTGGCATTCAGGGTAAATTCGGTCATTTTTTCACCCGTTTTGTCAAATGCAATTTTGCGGACAGCACCATCGGCAATGGTAAACTTATTATTGGTCAGAATCTGAACGGTTACATTCTTAACCTTCGGATTCATTGAGAATACCGAAACCGGCACTTTAATCGTTTCTGTCGGACTGATCACACGGGGTAAAGTCGGCAAAACCATCAGAGACTGACGTACCGGTACTGCTTTTTCAGCCGAACCGTAGGCTCCCTGATTTCCGGCAACGACCATTACCCGTACCGAACCCACGTAGTTAGGCATCGTAAAGGTATGCGTGCGGGAACTCTTAGCTTCCACTGTGAAAGGACCCTGATACAAAACCACCGGTTTGAAGCGGTTATTGTTGTTTTTTCCTTTGCGGTCAAAATACTGGTCACCGCCGATGGCATAAAGTCCGGCTAGTTTGCCGGTAAATGCCCCTGCCACATATTTGTACAAATCCCAGGTGCGCACACCCAACGCTTCGTGGGTATAGAAAGCATCCCACGGATTAGGTGTTTTAAAACGTGTCAGATCGAGCAGTCCCTCATCGACTACGGCAATGGTATAGGTCATGGCTTTACCGGTCGTTTCGTCCACCTTAATATTGAACTTCTGCAACGGTTTGATCTCCGACGGCATGGTGATCCGGGGTGTGAGGTGGGTTTGCGGATCTTCCACTTTTACCGACTGGACACCATACATCCGTATCGGAAAATCATTCTTACCGTGATTGTGCGGTTGGATGTAGGTGACGTGAATGTAGATATTCGGAGCCATATCCGGCGTGGCCTCAAAGCTGAAGCGGGAATTATCCGTTTCCGGTTCAAACCAGAAATTTTTCAGTACACGGCTACCGGTTTCCACGCTGATCAGCGCTTTACCACGGTGTGTCACCGGTAGATCGATGGTGATCTTTTCTCCGGTTTTGTACTCTTTCTTGTCCGTTTGGAACATGAGCATCTCCGCACCACCGGGATTGTCGTTCCCGGCATTGCTCCACCAGCCTTTGTAGGTTGTATAGAAAATGCCGCCTGTACTGTGTCCGCTCTCCAGATCGGTGATGCGGATCAGTTTTCGTCCGTAGTCCTGAGAACCAAGATACATCTGGTAAAAACCACGGCCTCCGTTAATGGAGACAATATCGGTTTTGATCAGATTGGAATGTTGGTTGGTTACGTAATCGGCCAGATTCTCTTCAGCCTGATGCTCCCACCACCAACGCCAGTAAACGCTGTAAACCTCGATTTTGACTTTCCCGGATTTTCCCCTTCCGTTTTCATCCACCAGAACGATGGGGACTAGATTGACTTCGTCGGAGTTGAGTGCATTATTCCAACCCTTGCCCTGTGGAATTTTTACCCCGGCATAGGATTTGTATGGAGAATAATTGAAAATAGCCCGGTCGGTACTGAAATCCCCGCCACCTTCAAAGGCCGTGGTTTTCATCTGTACCGCCAGCATACCCGGAGCATCGGATGCAAAATCAAAGTGCGTATTGACTGTTGCCGCTCCTTCAGGATTGAGCGTGCCGTTAAATACCGTAATGTCTTGTGAGGCCACATTCTTTACCGGATCATCAAATGTATATCCGGGGTAACCTGCAAAAGCGGTTTTGGTTGCAGCTACCGTGGCGTCAATTTTCACCTTTGCATTTGCTGCCGGAGCGCCATGCAGCCAGTTGACCTGAAGTTTACCGATAACCGGAACACCCTTTTTTAATAATTGCGAGCCGAAGTTGAGATTGATCTTCAGTCGGTTGGGCTTCACCGTCTCGATTCTCAGGTTACGGGCAAAGACAGACCCTCCCACACGCATCTTGACAGACCAGTTACCGGTTGCAGCAGTTGGATTGGTTTTGATCAGAAAATTGTAGAATCCATTCAGGTTCGGTGTTTTCACCATCCGGCTGATCAGTTGTCCCGATGGATTATACAACTCCATGATCACAGGGTGGTTTGCCGGAAGCGATTTGTTTTTATCTTCCAGGATAAATGTCAGGTAAATCAGATCACCGGGACGCCACACGCCACGTTCGCCGTAAATAAAACCGCGTACCCCTTTTTTTAGCTCTTCACCGGCTACGTCAAACATACTGAGCGACAAGGATGATGCGTCATCCAACCGGAGGTAGCCTCTTTCTTTGTCCTTTTTTGCGATGACGACAAAGGGTTTATCCTGTAACCTGATTTTGCAAAAGCCGTCGCCATCGGTCTTCGATTTTCCGATGACCTGGTTCTGCAGGTTCCGGAATTCCAGTTCCACATCTTCAAACGGTTTGGTATCGCGGAGGTCGGTTACAGCCACGAAATAGTTATTATCCGAACCGGCTTTGGCGATTATCCCAAAATCCGAAGCCAGAACATTTCGTGCCACTTTGTGCGCATTACCCATATAATAGGATGGCTTTGATGGATCGTCGCGGTCCTGCCATTTGTAATCCTCATAATCGT
>JAUZOF010000033.1 GCA_030706585.1 Bacteroidota bacterium | reverse complement strand
TCGTCGATGATCTGAGGAACCAAAGTTTTGTGACCAGCAGCCAAAGAAGATACACCTACTACGTGAACATCGTTTTCTACAGCCTGACGCGCAGCTTCAGCAGGAGTTTGGAACAATGGTCCCATATCCACGTCAAATCCGCAGTCAGCGTAACCTGTAGCTACAACTTTAGCACCACGGTCGTGACCATCCTGACCCATTTTAGCGATCATGATACGTGGTTGACGACCTTCTTTTTTCGAGAATTCCTCAGCAAGTTTACAAGCTTGTTGGAAGTCTGAATCGTTTTTGGTTTCTGATGAATACACGCCTGAAATTGTTCTGATTACAGCTTTATAACGACCTACGATTTTCTCACAAGCATATGAAATTTCACCCAACGAAGCACGTACGCGAGCAGCTTCTACAGCCAGTTCGAGCAAGTTGCCTTCTTTGGTTTCCACACATTTAGTGATTGCTTCAAGTGCAGCCTGAACTGCTTTCTCATCACGTGCAGCTTTCAATTCACCCAGGCGTTCAACCTGTTGAATACGAACAGCAGTGTTATCAACTTCAAGGATATCGATCGGATCTTCTTTTTCAAGACGGTAACGGTTTACACCTACGATTACCTGGTTACCAGAGTCGATACGAGCCTGAGTACGTGCAGCAGCCTCTTCTATACGAAGTTTTGGAATACCGGTTTCGATAGCTTTTGCCATACCACCGAGTTTCTCTACCTCTTCGATCAACGCCCATGCTTTGTGAGCCAGTTCGTTAGTCAGGGTTTCTACATAGTAAGAACCTGCCCATGGGTCAACCTCTTTACAGATGTAAGTTTCTTCCTGAATGTAGATCTGAGTATTACGAGCGATGCGAGCAGAGAAGTCTGTCGGCAATGCGATAGCTTCGTCAAGCGCATTGGTGTGAAGTGACTGAGTGTGACCCAGTGCAGCACCCATCGCTTCGATACAGGTACGACCTACGTTGTTGAAAGGATCCTGCTCAGTCAATGACCAACCTGAAGTTTGTGAGTGGGTACGAAGAGCAAGAGATTTTGGGTTTTTAGGATTGAACTGTTTCACGATTTTCGCCCACAACATACGTGCAGCACGCATTTTAGCGATTTCCATGAAGTGGTTCATACCGATTGCCCAGAAGAATGACAAGCGTGGAGCGAATGCATCAATGTCCATACCTGCATTTACACCAGCACGAAGGTACTCAAGACCGTCAGCAAGTGTGTAAGCCAACTCGATATCAGCGGTTGCACCTGCTTCCTGCATGTGGTAACCCGAGATAGAGATAGAGTTGAACTTAGGCATTTTTTGTGAAGTATATTCGAAGATATCAGCGATAATCTTCATTGAGAATTCTGGTGGGTAGATGTAAGTGTTACGCACCATGAACTCTTTAAGGATGTCATTCTGGATAGTACCTGCCATCTCTTCCAGTTTAGCGCCTTGCTCCAAACCAGCGTTGATGTAGAATGCAAGAACAGGCAATACAGCACCGTTCATAGTCATCGATACAGACATTTTGTTCAATGGAATTCCGTCGAACAAAACTTTCATGTCTTCCAATGAACAGATAGATACACCCGCTTTACCTACGTCACCAACTACACGTTCGTGGTCAGCATCGTATCCGCGGTGTGTAGCCAAGTCAAATGCTACAGAAAGACCTTTCTGACCTGCAGCAAGGTTACGACGGTAGAATGCGTTTGATTCTTCCGCAGTAGAGAAACCTGCATACTGACGGATAGTCCATGGTTGCATAGCGTACATACCACTGTACGGACCACGCAAGTAAGGAGGAAGACCGGCAACATAGTTCAGGTGTTCCATTCCTTCGAGGTCTTGCTGAGTATAGATTGACTTAACAGGAATTTGTTCCGGAGTCAACCATGAAGCCTCACTGCTTACCGGTGCAGACGCTGCAAAACCGGCAGTTATATCAATTTGATCGAATTTTAATCTCATTTTCTGTTCCTCCTTCTTATTTCAAAATTCCTAACTGTTTGCTGAATGCAGTGAGTGTACCCAATACATTAGTACGAACATTAATAAACTCAGTAATGCCTTGAGCTTTCAAGTCTTCAGCACAAGCAGGAGCACCGGCAACCACCAAAATAGCAGCACCACCGATAGCCGCTTTAGCTTTAGGAGCCAATTCTGCATATTCGTCATCGCTTGAGCAAAGAACGATAATGTCAGCACCGGCAGCTTTTGCAGCTTCTACGCCAGCTTCGACTGTTTCGAAGCCAAGGTTGTCCACTACTTCGTAACCTGCACAAGCCAGGAAGTTACAAGAGAACTGAGCACGAGCCAGACGCATAGCCAGGTTACCGATAGTCAACATAAACGCTTTAGGACGTTTAGCTGCTTTCTCTGTAGCCAGACGCAATGCTTCGAATTCACTTGCACCACGGGTAAAGTCAAGAACTTTTGCAGCAGGGGCATCGCATCCGCAATCCTGAGCCGAAGTTTTGATTTTAGCAGCCGCTTTTTCGTTGAAGTTAGGGAATTGGTTAGAACCGAGGAGAACCTCTTTACGTGCAGCGATTGCAGCACGACGAGCTGTACCTGCATTGTTAACTGTATCTTGTACAGTTCCTGCTTTTACAGCTGCAAGGAAACCACCTTTTTCTTCTACATCAAGGAACAAAGTCCATGCCTGTTTCGCGATAGAAGCAGTCAGGTGCTCGATATAGTAAGAACCGGCTGAAGGGTCAACGATTTTCTCGAAATGAGACTCTTCTTTCAACAATAATTGTTGGTTGCGAGCAATTCTTTCAGAGAATTCGTCTGACTCCTGATATGTTTTATCGAAAGGATTAACAGTGATTGAATCAACACCGGCAAGAGCTGCTGACATTGCTTCAGTTTGAGTACGAAGCATATTTACATGAGCATCGAAGATAGTCATGTTCCAGTCAGAAGTTACAGCGTGAGCAACCATTTTAGCAGCATCCGCATCTTCAGTGTATGATTTTACGATGTTTGCCCACAACATACGTGCTGCACGGAATTTTGCAATTTCCATGAAGTAGTTAGAGCCAACACCGAAGTTGAATTTGATATTTTTAGCAACAGCAACAACATCCAAACCAGCTTCCTGAGCCTGAGTCAACACTTCGTTACCCCAAGCCAACGCGAAACCAAGTTCCTGATAGCTGTAAGCACCTGCATTATTAAGGAAAGCAGCATTTACAGCTAATACGCGGAAGTTAGGAAGAGCTTTAGTTGCATCGATCATTTCAGCATAAGCTTTTGCAGCCTCTTCGAATTGTTTGCCACGAGCAAGTTCACGACCAATCGGATCAAAGTTCAAAGAACCTTTTACTTTTGCCAAATCAACATTTGCAGAAGCAAAGTAATCAGCTAAGATTTTTGCCAGTTCTACTGATGCACATGCACAGGTTTTGAAGTTAAGCTCGATACATTCTACGCAAATGTCTTTGAGCAATTTAGCGATATTTTCAGCAGAAACATCTTCGCTATCAATAACAAAGCCCAGAGAATCCACACCTTTATTGAGGATATCCAGGGCTTTAGCGTTAGCAGCTTCGATGTTTTCCACTTCAATTTCCTGACGAACAAACCATTTGTTGTCGGCTTTAGTTCCGCGAACATATGGGAATTCACCCGGAAGAGAAGTAGTTTGTGCCATACCTTCGATATCTTCGGCACGGTACATAGGTTTCACAGAAAAGCCTTCATTGGTTTTCCAAACGAGCTTCTTGTCGAAATCAGCTCCTTTCAGATCAGCCGTTACCTTGTTCATCCACGCTTCTGTAGAAACGGGCGCAAACTCGGTAAAGAGCTTTTGTTTACTATCTGCCATAAATAGTTAATTATTAAGTTGTTATAAATAAAAGATAAGTCTACCTATTCAATAGCTTTCATCTTAACCTCGTGTTTTTCTTTTAAGGTAAATGAGATAAGAAGAAGGCCTTTAAAAACGCTGCAAAGGTAAGCAAATGCCCTGATTAAAGAAATTTTTCCGTTAATAAAAATTCATCGCCAAGTTTCTTTTTGTGGATTCCCGCCATTTCACACGCAAAAAACCCGACATCGCGATCCAAAACACGATGCCGGGCTACAAAATATCACATTTTCAATACATCTCACATCTATTTGTCATTTCAGTACCAAAACAGGGGTATCGGTATGAAACAGAACCTGATTCGCCATACTCGGATAAAACAGCGAAGCAAAAATATTACGTTTATGCGAAGTAATGGCCATCATATCAATATCAAACTTGCGGATATACTCTTCCATACTATTGAACACATCACTGCCGTTGATGATTCCATAAGTGGCTTTCAGGTTAGGGTACATCTTTTGCAGATAATCCTGCATACCGGTCAGTGAAACTTCATCCCACACATCAATCTTATCCGATATGTGCAGAAAATGTACCTCAAATTGTAAATCACCTTTCAACCGCATCAGCTTATCAAACGAAATCAGGTCTTTCTGATTGAAATTGGCTATAAAGGCGACATTTTTTATTGCATCCATATCCAACAATTCTGTTTTTTGTGGAATGGCAAAAACAGGAATTTTGCTTCTGTCAATTACCTCTGCTGTAACACTACCCAGGTAATCTATCGTTTTGGGTGTTTTGCCGCGAGTTCCCATGACTATAATTGCCGGTTTGTATTCCTTTGAAAACCGGATGATCTCTTCTTCCGGGATCCCTTCCTGAATCACATGATCATATTTTACTCTGGGTAGCTCCTGACGGGCTATTTTCTGTTTCAAATCGTCCAGAAAATGCGCCATATCTTTATTCACCTTTTCCTGCACCGCCATGAGGGTTTCTCCGCTAAATAATTCACCGGTAAAGGTTACCTCAATAGGCAAAACGCCAGAAGCAATCGGTACATAATAAGAGTGGATAAACATAACTTCAGCATTAAAGCGTCCTGCCAGCTTTACCGCTATCTCGGCCGCTTTCACTGAATAAGGAGAAAAATCAATTGGCGCCAGAATCCGGTTTATTGCAAACTGGTCTGGATCAGATACAGGCCAAGTCTCCGATTCATCGGTAAGCTTAGCCATTTCGACAATACGTAGTGCGCGTGGCAAATCCGATTCCTTGATACGAACGCGCACACCAGCCGCAACCATTGGCTCTATAAGTCCTACATTGTGAATATAAACTTCTATACCCTCATTTTCAAGCAGTGATTTCAGAATCAGCGCTTTTTCGTAGGTATGAATGGCAAGGGTGATCAATTTATCTTCCATAATAATTTTATTTTCGGGTTATTTCAATTCAAGGCCATTTTTGCTGACAAATACAAGATGATAGGAGTAGGAATGTATCTGAATTTAAAACAATCCAGGATTGTTAATGGTTTAAAAAAGACATCCAATTCCAGATATAAAAAAACCCTGACGCTCTGTTACTTTATGTAAGCGTCAGGGGTGAAATAAGTTCATTTATTGGTTAATTACTCTACCTCCTGTAATTCGAGCGTTTCTCCCAGAATCGAGAGTGCTTTTTCCAGAATTGTAGTATCATCTAAAGCGACTATACCGCCGTCAGGACCCGGTTCGATATGAATACCGACACTGTTGCCTTCTTTGTAGTGATCACCTCCGAAATAGTTGCGAACTGTGTCAGCAGATATTCCAAGTTCATCTGCGATTCTTTGAGTGCTTCCCGGAGGCAACTGCATTTTGATCCGACGAAGCTCGTTGAAAGAAATTGTCTTAGTCATATCTCTTTAGATTAGTGGGTTAATAAACTCAGGTTTCAATCACGTTATAAATTTATGACATATTAATCTGATTTCCAAACTTTACGCTCCGTTTTTTACAATTATGTTATCAAACACTAACTATCAACATAACCGCAAAAGTAGCCACATAAACCCAAACAGGGACATATATGTGTTTTTCTGAAAATGAAGGTATTTGCATTACATCACCAGACGTTTGAGCATAACGTTTATACAGGTACTTAAGTAAAGAATATGCAATCAATGCAGCAATGCTACCTAAAAACATCCCCCCCAGGGTGTCCCCCAGGAAATGAACCCCCAGATAAATCCGTGAATAAGAGGTGAGCAGCGTCCAGCAAATCAACATGATCGTATTTAACCGGTTCCGGATGATCAAGGATAGCAAAATAGCAAGCCCGGTTGTATTTGCGGCGTGAGAAGAGACAAAGCCGTAATTCCCACCCCTGTAATTATTAATAATGTGAAGGCTATTTTGAAGTAGTGGATCGTGAGAAGGCCTGAACCGGGCAACCAAAGGCTTGATTATATCAGCAGAGACATGGTTTGCAATCAGGAAACAAAGAATCATCGACACGATAAACATCCACGCTTGTTTTTTTTCCTGTCTGATAAAAATGTAGATGTATGAGATGTATAAGGGGAACCATACCCAGACTTTTGAATAATCGAAAAAGAAATTATCCCAGAAGGGAGCATGCCAGCTATTGATTAAAAATGTAAGATTATGGTCTAGTTCGTTGATTTGAGTCATATTGTTATGGCAATAAAAATGAAACGCGTTATTTCTGCAAGATGGATTGCAAAGATATAACGCGTTTCTGTATTTAAAGTGAATGAAGTTCTATATTTGCTTGAAGGTATCTTCTTTGACCCAGCCGTTGTTGCCATCTTCAAGTTGAATGCGGGTCCAGTCCCCTACCTTATCCTTCAGGGATACTTTGGTTCCCTGATGCACTACAAACAGGTCTGTCCCTGAATTATCCGGCGTACTTTTCACCACTACCGAAGGAGAAAACATAATGGCCTGATCCCGGTCTGTGAGCCGTTTCTTTTGCTCATAGGCAAAGTAATTCGACAGAATACACATGAACAAGACAGCAATACCACCAAAAAAAGAGATTTTCTTCAACCAGACACGTCCGGCAAAGAAATAGAGTGACAACGCGCCAATAAACAGTAGGAATAATGCGACAGATGTTTTAGCCCATCCGTTTGATCCGGCCTGCATTTGAATAGAGCGCACCCATTCGCCCAACAGGAAACGGTCAATGGGAGTTATTTTATCAACTGTTTTCATTCGTGCAATTTCCAGATTGCGACGAATGTCGTCATCTCCGGGTGAAAGCAGGAGCGCCCGTTCGTAGTTCAACAGAGCCGAAGGAATCAGATCCGCTTTATAATAAGCATTTCCCAGATTGTAATACAATTCGGCAGATTCACCCTGTTCACTCAATAGTTTTTCATAAAGCTGAGCTGCTGTCTGATAATTCTTTCTGATGTAAGCGCTTGCAGCCTCTTTCTGCAAATCTTCCGCTTTCAGGCTGACAGTAGCCATCAAAACCAGACATATAATCAATATCTTCTTCATTTTCTTACAAATAAATGGATTCGAGACTATTACTTTTTGATTATTTTCTCCATTGCGCCGATGGCATCTACCGTCTTATCGTAGGTTTGATGCATTTCTCCCGGGCTTTGGGCCGGTGCGTAACGGGCAAATTCACAGGTATCCAGTATCTCATGAAAAGTCTTAACAACCTCTTCTGCTGCTCCGTATTTTATCAACTCACTTTCAATATTATCTCTGTTCAATGCAGATACAGGAATACTGAGTTTATCACTTAAATAGCCCCAGGTTGCTTTCAGCATTTCATCATAGAAATTATCTTTCTTATTTTCTTTCAAATACTTAGCCGCAAGCTTCAAGCGTTTTGTCGCTACTTTATTTGCCTTCTTCGTACGCATCAATACCAGATTGGCATTTTCCTGTGCATTTTTCCGAAAAATAACAAATACAACAATAAAGGCAAGCAAAGGCAGAATGTACAACAGCCAATACAATGCAGAACCGAAGAAATAGTTCTTCTCTTTACTCAGGACAAATTTCTCGGTTTTAATAAAGCTGATATCCTGACCCAATAATTTGAGACTTTCTTTGCTGGTGTAGTCCGCTGAAATATTCTGAGAGCCACTTACACCTTTATCAACCTGCAAGTCAAAAGACTGTGTCTGGTGAGTTTTGTAAGTCCGGCTATTCGGATCAAAATAGCTAAAAGTTACACCCGGAATTGTATATTTACCCTGGAAACGCGGAATCGCAAGATATTCAATCACTTTGCTTCCGACTGTTCCTGCTGCAGTAGTCTTGATGTTGTTGGTTACCTTAGGGTCATAAACTTCAAAGTCCGCAGGGAATTTTATCTCCGGATTCTTCAGGAGCTTAAGGTTTCCGTTACCTGAAATAACCACTTTTACCGTCACCGACTCGTTAGCCTTCAGGTGCTGGCGGTTTATCGAAGAGGTAATATTGAAATTACCCACAGCGCCATTGAAGGTAGCCGGTTTATTGGCCGGAAGAGATAATACTTCAACAGTAACCGGTTCGGTTGTCAGGACTTTACGTACATCCTGATAAGTTTCGAAGAAATCGTCAAAAATGCTGCGGCCACCGCCACCTGCCCGAGACTGGATTCTGACAACGGCATTTAGCTTACAGCCTCCGATTTTAATTGTACCGGTACGTTGCGGGAATAATAGCAACTGGCGAAGCACACCAACTCTATAGGTTTGACCGTTGACCGTTTCAAAAGTCAGCTGACGGGTTTTCGGGGTGTAATCCTCCACCATAAAACCTTCAAATTCAGGATACTTTTCATTCTCAAAATCAAACTCATAACGCGAATAAACCTTAAAAGTAGCCTGAATATATTGCTGTTCGTAAATCTTCTTGGTAGAAAGATTTAATCGAACAAAAAAGTTTTGATTGGAGATTTTGGCACCTGACTCTGTGGCAGATGTTGAAGCCCCCCTTCCACCCTGAGCGGCAGCTTGTTGGGCAGATGACTTATCCGCCGGCAATACCCGGACAGATACAGCATTGGAGGTATATTTTGTTCCTCCGACCGTAACGGTTGCTGCCGGAATGGTAAATGTCCCCTCCTTTTTAGCGATCAGGATGTAGGTATAAGAGGTTGCAACCTCACGCGACATTTTACCATTAATGTACTGCGTACTGGAATAGGAAGATGCGGAAGGTCCAAAGATAACATCAAAATTACCAATCGAAGGCATACGAATATCCCTGGCATTGTCTGAGTTAACAGAATAGACCAACTGAAACTGCTCCCCTTTGGCTACAGCACCGGGAGCTTTTGCCGTAAATTGAATATTCTCGGCACGCACTACCGACACTACGGCGAAGAACAGTGCAATCAGAATATTTAATCGTCTCATCTATTTATTGTTATAAGTGTGTATTTATTCGATTCTACCAGTCTTTAGATGTCGATTTTTGCTTTTGGGCTTTCACTTGCTGCTGCTTCATCTTGTCCTGGGTATTTTTTTCATCCTGCAAGAAGGCGTCAAGTAATTGCTGTGCGTTTTCCTTGGACATCTGGTTTGGATTTGGCTGCTGCTTTTGCTGATCTTTTTTATCCTGATCCTTTTTATTCTGGTCTTGCTTGTTTTGATCCTGCTTCTGCTGCTGTTTCTGCTGATCCTTTTTGTCTTTATCCTTATTCTTATCGTTTTTATTCTTGTTGTTCTTGTTTTGTTGCTGTTGTTTTTTCAGCAATGCCTGGGCCAATGCAAGGTTATAGCGAGTCTCCTGATCACTGGGATAAAAACGTAAAGCCTGTTTGTAGGCTTCGACTGCCTTTTCATAGTCCTGTTGCTGGGCCAGGCAGTTTCCCAGATTATGGAATGCCATATATCCCTTTTCAGGATCCTTGACCGTCCGTATTGCAGCCTGATATTGCTGAGCAGCTTCTTTGTACTTTTTCTGGCGATACATAGTGTTAGCCAGGTTGTAATTAGCCTCTACCGAGTTGGGATTTTGCTGCAAAGCCTTGCGGTAAGAGACATCGGCTTCGCTATAACGTTCTTTTTCATACTGTTTGTTTCCCGACCGTATATTTTGGCGAACTGCTTTCTGGGAAAATGCAGTAAGCGAAAAGCAGGCAAACATTATGATGAATATCTTTCTCATTGCGTTATTGATTAATTCATTAACAGTGTGGATGAATCACGAAAACGATCATCATTTGAATAAACGGATGTTTTTAGTCAGTTTATTCTTTCTTTCCAGAATAATAAATTCGATGATAAGCAATATCAGGGCCAGCCAGGCAATGCTCTGAAACTGCTCATCGTATTCCGAATAAACCTTCCCTTCGATATCTGCTTTTTTGAGTTTTGCCAACTCTTTTTGAATGGTTTTCTGTGCGTGGTTTGAGTTATCAGCACGGTCATAGACACCTTTACCAGCCTGTGCAATCTGACGACACATATCTTCATTCAGCTTCGTGATCACGACATTTCCCGACTGGTCTTTTCGGAAATCACCTCTTTCATCAGGAATCGGTGCACCGGTCAGGCTTCCTACCCCAATCACATTGACGTGAATTCCTTTTTTGGCTGCAATCTGAGCCGCACCTACCGCGTCATCTTCGTGGTTTTCCCCATCAGTAATTACAACGATTGCTTTCTCGCTATCTTCCTTCGGTGTAAAAGATCGCATAGCCATATTGATCGCCTCACCGATAGCTGTACCCTGCGTAGGCACCTGTCGGGTATTGAGACTGGAGAAAAACATTTTAGCAGATACATAGTCAGATGTAATAGGCAACTGAACATATGCCTGTCCGGCAAAGACAATCATTCCGATTTTATCGTTATCAAGACCATCCACCAGTTTGGAAAGAATCATTTTCGATTTTTCCAGGCGGCTGGGTTCTACGTCTTTAGAATTCATCGAATTGGAAAGGTCAAGACAAATCATCACTTCGATACCTTTGCGTTTTACTGTATCCAGCTTGGAGCCGAACTGCGGTCCTGCCATTACAATAATCACCATTGCAATGGCACTCAGCAAGAGCCAGAATTTCAATGGCGGTCGGCGTCTTGAAACGTCAGGCATCAATTGAGCCAGCAGTTCCGGATTTCCGTAGCGCTTGAGATCTCTTTTCTTTAAAAGTAAAGTATATACATAGAACCCGAATATTGCCGGTAAAATCAGCAATAAAAAGAGGTATTCCGGTTGTCCAAATCTAAACATAATGCACTTTTATTTAATACAGCGAATTTTCACCGGTTATCATCACGGAATTTTTCGCAACACAAAATTTCTCAATAACAATTCCAGTAAAAGACACAGAAAAGCGGCAATCGCAAATGGCATGTAATGCTCATAACGCTTGCTGTACTGACGAACATTAAGTTTTGTCTTTTCGAGCTTGTCGATTTCGTTGTAAATCTCTTTCAGCTTTTCCTTGTTGGTAGCACGGAAATAACTTCCATCCGTAGTTCCGGCAATTTGCTTAAGTACGGTTTCGTCAATCTCCACCGGCAGATTCTGATAACGAATGCCGTAGGGAGTCTGCACCGGATATGGCGCCAGTCCTTTCGTTCCCACCCCAATGGTGTAAACGCGGATACCGAAGGTCTTCGCAATGCCGGCTGCTGTCAGCGGAGCAACTGTTCCCATATTATTGGAACCATCCGTAAGCAAAATGATCACTTTGGATTTTGCTTTGCTGTCTTTTAAGCGTGTAACGGCATTAGCCAAACCGGAACCGATAGCAGTACCATCTTCCAACATTCCACTCTGGATTCCCTGAAAAAGATTGAGCAAAACGGCATGGTCGGTAGTCAGCGGACATTGAGTAAAGCTTTCACCTGAGAAAATAACTAATCCGATATTATCATAGGGTCGTCCGTTAATAAAAGACGAAGCCACCTCTTTAGCCGCTTCAATACGATTGGGCTTGAAATCTTTTGCCAGCATACTGCTTGAAATATCAAGCGCAATCATGATGTCAATCCCCTCGGTCGAAGTATTTTTCCAACTGTTAGAGGATTGCGGACGAGCCAGCACAAGAATGATCAACACAACCGCCAATACCCTAAAAACGAACGACATATGCCTTAATCTCACTTTCCGACTTACAGGCAGGCGATCGAATGCCTGTACGGTAGGAACCTGCATCGAAGCCTGTGCTTTCTTGTGTTTCAGCACATACCATACGATCATGGCGATAGGTACGATCAGCAGGATAAAATATAATGGTTCTGCAAAACGAATCATGACTCTTTACTGTTTTTCAGTTTTACTGACTTAGCTAGTTCTTCGGGGGAAAGTTCAACCGGCTTGGTGCTGTCGATGAAGAGAATAGCATTGATCATACTTTGTTCATTTTCATCAGGCACCGGATGCCACTTCGCGAATTTCACGAAATCAGCCAACTCCAGGATATTTTTCAGATTCTGATATACAGTCTGAGATTCCGGTAAGCAACGGATGATGTTAAGAATTTCTGCTGAAGTCATTTCCAAAGCATTGATTCCAAAGCGGTCAGTCAGATAAACCCGCAACACATCGGTAAGGCGGGTATAATAATCCTTCTCACGCCCCTGCTGCCAGAGTTTCTCTTTCTTGATGTTTTCAAGCTCTGAAACAGCTTTGATGTGAGGTGGTAATTGAGGTTCGGGTGCTTTGGTAATCAGGAAAGGCTTGTCCTTCTTATAACGAAGGTAAGCGTAAATGCCCCATACGACAAAAAACAGGAAGATCAGGATAGCCAATCCAATAAAATAGTAATCAGCCAACACCCATTCCGGCTTCATCACACCCTTGATGTCTTTAAACTCCTTTTTCACCGTATCCACTGGCAGTGTCACCACTTTAAGTCCCAGCGAATTGGTTCTCAGAGTATCTTTCCCGACCACAAATTTAATTGCCGGAATATAATAAAGACCTGAATCAAAAGAGGTCACCAGCAGATCCTGTTTGATACGGATAATTCGGTCATCAACTTCTTCCGTATCAGGTTTGGAAGCGGATAATACCTCGATCCCCGGCATCAGCCCTTCCGAAAAAGAAGGGAATTGCACCTTTTTATTTTTTTCCTGCGAAACATCGAGATGGATTACCGTCTGCTGGCCTATCATGATGGCAGCCGAATCGATGGACGCCCGTACGGTCGTCTGAGCCGATAGGGCAACCGGTAACGTCAGCAGGCCGAACAAGCCATATTTAATTCTTTTAATCATTTGATATACTGTTATTAGCGCAAGACAAACGCCTAAGGTAAATACAAATTATTTACTCAGAAAAGTCATTGCATAAGATTGCTCTACATTAAGCTCTGCGCATAAAGAGAGACATGAGCGCCTTGACATAGTCCTCATCTGTAGCCACTGTCACGTAATCGACACGCGTTTTCTTCATCGATTCCTCCATCAGACGCTGACGGTTGCTCCACCATTCGTTATACGCCTTACGGGTTTTCGCCGATGAGGTATCAATCCATTGCTCTGAACCTGTCTCTGCATCGCTAATTTTCATCAGCCCCACATCTGGCAGATTCGTCTCACGCTTGTCATAGACCTGCACGGCAATCAAATCATGTTTATTATTGGCAATGGAAAGCGCATCTTTGTACGGAGAATTATCGATAAAATCGGAAATCAGAAATGCCGTACAACGTTTCTTGATCGCCCCGGTCATATAACGCAACACCAACGACAAGTCAGTCTGCGTCTGCTCCGGCTCAAAGCTGAGCAATTCGCGGATGATGAAAAGAATATGCTTACGGCCCTTTTTAGGCGGGATAAATTTCTCGATTTTATTGGAAAAGAAGATGACGCCAATCTTGTCTTTGTTTTGAATGGCTGAAAATGCAATAGTGGCTGCTATTTCAGTCATCATCTCTTTTTTCATGACATTGGTGGTTCCGAAGTTCCGGCTGCCCGAAACGTCAATCATGAGCATCACGGTCAGCTCACGTTCTTCTTCAAAGACCTTTACAAAAGGACGGTTATATCGCGCCGTCACGTTCCAGTCAATGTCGCGCACGTCATCACCATACTGATATTCACGCACTTCCGAGAATGCCATACCTTTGCCTTTAAAAGCAGAATGATATTCTCCGGCGAAAATATTATTGGTAAGTCCGCGCGTCTTGATCTCGATGCGGCGTACTTTTTTCAGAATTTCACTTGTTTCCATTAGTAGACCTCCCCCAGCCCCTCCAAAGGAGGGGAGTAAGCTTCATTATCAGATTAGACAACGTTCCTCAAATACATAGAAAATACACTCTTCAAACCCCTACTTCAGAGGGATTGGGTAGGTATTATCAAGGCACTTCTACTTTGTTCAGAATTTCGCTGATGATCTCTTCAGAAGTCATATTATTTGCTTCAGCCTCATAGCTCAATCCGATACGGTGACGGAGCACATCATGACAAACAGCACGGACGTCTTCCGGAATTACATAACCGCGGCGTTTGATAAATGCGTAAGCACGTGCAGCCAGGGCAAGGTTAATAGACGCACGAGGCGAACCACCAAATGCAATCATATCTTTCAGTGAATCAAGGCCATACTCCTCAGGATAACGGGTAGCGAATACGATATCAACGATGTAACGTTCGATTTTTTCGTCAATGTAAACCTCCTTAACCACGTTGCGGGCATCGATGATTTCCTGCGGTTTGAGGATTGGTTTAACTTCTGGTTGGGTGAATCCTATATTCTGACGGATAATGAGTTTTTCTTCTTCTTTTTTTGGATAACCGATCACAACTTTGAGCATGAAACGGTCCACCTGAGCTTCTGGAAGCGGATAGGTTCCCTCCTGCTCTATCGGGTTTTGGGTAGCTAATACGAGGAAAGGATCGTCAAGTTTGAATGTTTTCTCGCTGATGGTAATCTGGCGCTCCTGCATCGCTTCAAGTAAAGCACTCTGCACTTTTGCCGGAGCACGGTTGATCTCATCCGCCAATACGAAGTTGGCAAAGATTGGCCCTTTTTTCACCAGAAACTCTTCAGATTTCTGACTATAAATCATTGTACCGATTACGTCGGCAGGCAAGAGGTCGGGAGTAAACTGGATGCGGTTGTATTTAGCGTCAATCAACTGGGCGAGTGTTTTAATCGCTAACGTTTTCGCCAAACCAGGAACCCCTTCCAGCAAAACGTGGCCGTTTGACAATAAACCGATCAACAACGACTCCACTAAGTGTTTTTGTCCGACAATGACATTGTCCATACCCATGGTAACCATGTTAACGAACGAGCTTTTCGCTTCGATTTTTTCGTTAAGTGCTCTGATATCAACGGATTGATTCATAATCTCTATATGATTTTAAGTTTTATATCCCAGTATTTTTGTGTGATTTTGTCAGGTATTTCGCGAAATGCGATTGCAAAAATATAAATGTCCCGCCGTGTTTTAACAATTGAACCGTTAAATAAACAAAATCCTTTTCCATAAATAGCAGCATTTCACTTAGGCTTTTGTTTATCAGCCATTTACACAATCCGGCATCAAATGTATTTATACACCATATATGTTGCAACCCCAAGCAGGAAAACAGCATATACTTTCCTGAACACGGCTGTGGGAAGATTCAGCGCCAGCTTTGACCCCAACACTACACCTCCTACAATACCCAATGCCATTAATCCCGCATACATAAAATTGAAATACCCCTCATGGGCATATACCAACACGCTTGGTAATCCAACCGGAAGTTGTAATGCAGCCAATGAAGTTGCAGTAGCCGCTTTGGCATCGTAACGGAAAAATTTAATCAACATGGGAACAATAACGATTCCTCCTCCTTTACCAAACATACCGGCGATAACTCCGGCAAAAAGTCCGACTGCGATGTACATCCAAAACGCACGGGTAACATGTTCCCCGGATACATCAGCCGGTTTGACCTTATTCTTTCTGAGTTTCGAAATCAGGGCTGAAATGTTAAGGTAACCGACTGCCACATACAAAAGGAAAAGCGCATATAACTTGGACAACAAACTAACATCAACCCGGGTAGCAAGCTCTGCTCCACCAAACGAACCGGCAAAAAGGCCCAAAGCTATCCACAGGGATTCTTTCAGATTAATAAGTCCGGCTTTATAATAAGTTATCACTCCAAGTACACCGACAGGCAGTAACATGGCAGCCAGCGACGTTGCGTTGGCATTTAGCATTTCCATCCCGAAAAAAGCAATCAATGCCGGAACCATCACTATTCCTCCGCCAATTCCAAACAGTCCGGACATCACTCCGGCTAAAAGTCCTACGACAAATATTCCGATCTCCATTACTACTAAAATTGATTTCGAAAACAAAAGTAGGCAATTCGGAAAAGCTTTAGTTGTAAAGAAAAAGAAGAAAAGATAATTTGTCATACCAGACGGAGATATACCGATGATAAAACCCATCCCTATTGATTAGTTTTATCCCGGGTTCATCAGGAAGTCATGAGGGATTTTTCAGGAAATTATCCCTTCTACCCCCAAGCCCGTAATTCTGTTGCATTTGCTCGTTTCCTCCAAATAATTCTTTAACCAGAACATCAAAGTGTAAAAAAACAGCAATATATTGAAATGATTTTTCGTAGATTT
>JAUZOF010000329.1 GCA_030706585.1 Bacteroidota bacterium | reverse complement strand
TTCAAATATAAACGATTTTCTCCTACGTTTTGATTTTGCGGCTTTATCTTTATGTCAATACCCCCCGCCCCCGGCATTTCTTTCATTTCTTTAATTCTTAATACCGTCAATCCCTCAATCATTCATTCCCTCAATCCTTCAGTCCTTCAGTCCTTCATTCCCTGCTTCCCAGCCCTTTACCCACCGCAAGTCCAGCCCAGTGCTAAAATCCGAGTGTTAAAGCCAAAAAATCTTGAACCGAAAATTAGGATTTTGTCAAATTGCGTTGTATATTTGCTTTAGAAAAGGAATTAGTCGCGTTGGATTTGATTGGTAAACTCAACATTTTACTTCATTCCGAGACATCGCTTCAGCCGACAATGGCGGGCCACACCCTTCGGGGCTCCTTTGGACGGTGGATTACAAAGTTGGCGAGCACTCAAAACCTGTCACCGGAGTTTCTTCATCACACAACGCGACTTTTCTTTTTTGTTCTTCTCTCCTCATCCGCTCTTATTCAAATCATTTTACTTATTAGACTTTCGGTATTTGAGTTTTTTGCTCAAAACAATTGACGATTATTATCGTTACCTTTGTCGTCATATTATTCAAACGTACATATAATGATTCAAATTGGTATTTTCAATACGTTAAAGGTGAACCGCGAATCGGATTACGGAGTCTATCTTGCCGATTCCGAAGGCAATGAAGTCTTACTACCCAATAAATATGTCCGCGGTAAATCAATCTCCGTGGGTGATGATATAGACGTATTTATCTATCGTGACAGCGAAGACCGCCTGGTAGCCTCTACTGAACCCCCTCTCATCCAACTGAATCAGTTTGGATATTTACAAGCAAAAGAAGTAACACAAATCGGGGCTTTTCTGGATTGGGGCATGGAGCGCGACCTGTTTGTTCCTTTCCGCGAACAAATGCGCAAGATGGAGGCCGGACGTTTCTATACCGTCTACATGTATCTGGACGAAAACACCGACCGACTGGTTGCTTCAAGCAAAATCAACAAATTCTTTGACAATACAAACCACAAACTAAAAGAGGGCGAAGAAGTCGATATTCTGGTTTGGGATGTGGCCGAACCCGGCGTCAGAGTGATTATCAATAATAAATACAAAGGCCTGATTTACCATAACGAGATATTTACCCATATATCCCAGGGGGAAAAACGCACGGCTTACATCAAAACGGTCAGAGAGGATTTTCAATTGGATGTATCTCTCGAGAAACCCGGTTATGAAGCCGTAGAGCCTAACGCGCAGAAAATACTGGAAGTGCTCAATGATGCAGAAGGCTTTCTTCCACTATCAGACAAAAGTGAACCGGAACAAATCTACCGGGAGCTGGGTATGAGCAAGAAACTTTTCAAAAAAGCCATCGGAGCCCTTTACAAACAGAAGTTGATTCGCATCGAAGAAGACGGCATTTATCTGATCAAATAACATCTAAAAACTCCCGCAGGACAAATTTCTGCGGGAGTTTTTTTGTCTCTGTACTTTTTAGCGTCAACGCAGGCAGCAGCAAAACGCAGAACGACTGTCTGACTTCTTATATTTGTTGAAAATTAAAGGCTGGTTATAAGAACGGATTAGCAGAGAAGCACCTCCGGATCTCCGATACTTCCCAAGTGATTCCTTTTATAGTAAAAGTGGAAAAATTTAATCCTAAAGAGACTTTATTACGTTATAAAGACGTTAGTTTCAAAGAGTAAAATTGTCAGTTTTCCTGCCAAAAAGTTTACTTTAAGAGGAAAGGAATGAAATTTGAAATGATTTGGGCAAATTACATACGTTTTATTTTCAAATCATATAGTTATGGCTGCAAATGATAAAAACAAAATCCCCGGGCTGGTGCTGGTTTCGGAGATTTACCCTGACAACATCGCTGTTTTGCCATTGGAGAGCCGTCCTATTTTCCCCGGACTGGCGTTGCCCTTAGTGTATGGTGGACCGAAAGCGATTGATTATGTAGAAAATGCAATAGAAAAAAACAACGGATTCCTTGGTGTTTCCTTTATCTCGGAACAAAACCAGGAAGACTTCTGGAGCTCCAGACTCTATCATACCGGGGTATTGGTGAAGATCATCAAGGTTATCGACAAACAGGAGGATAGCATTAACTTCTTTGCCCAGGCCCTGACCCGTTTCCACTTTGTCAAAGAGACGATGCGATACGATCTGCCTCACTGGCAGGTAACCTACGATTATGAGGAAAAGATAGAGCTGACAGAAGAGCTAAAGGCTTATACCCTGGCCATCATCAATTCGGTGAAAGATCTCATCAAATTGAATCCGATGTTTCAGGAACAGATGAAGCTCGCCATTTCGCAAGTGGGGATTGACAAGCCGGGACTGCTGATGGACCTTGTGGCCTCTTTCCTGACTGCCGACGGTCATCGCCTGCAAGAGGTACTCGAAGCTTCGGATCTATTTCTGCGTAGCGAGAAGCTGTTACTTCTGCTGAAGGAAGAGTTAGAAAGAAACCGCCTGCAAAAAGATATCCAGAAGCAAATTGAGAAGAAGATTACGAAGCAGCAGCGGGAGTTTTTCCTACGCGAACAGCTCAAGGTAATCAAACAGGAACTTGGGCTGGAGAAGGAAGATAAAGATTCCGAAATCGAAGCCATCCAGAAGAAACTCAAAAAACTAACCCTGACCAATGAGGCTGCCGATGTGGTGAGAGAGGAGCTGGAAAAGCTCAAAACTCTCGAAACCGGTTCACCCGAATATCAGGTTTCCCGTTCTTATCTCAACTGGCTGACCGATCTTCCCTGGGGCGTTTACTCCGAAGACAATTACGATCTGGCAAAAGCCCGCAAGATACTGGACGAACAGCATTACGGGCTAGACGATGTAAAAGGGCGCATTCTGGAATTTATCAGTACCATCGCCAAACGGGGAAAAGTTTCCGGTTCCATCATCTGTCTGGTTGGCCCTCCTGGAGTGGGAAAGACCTCTATCGGAAAATCCATTGCTGATGCACTGGGGCGCAAATTCTTTCGCTTCTCTGTAGGGGGAATGCGTGACGAAGCTGAGATCAAAGGTCACCGACGCACTTATATCGGTGCTATGCCGGGCAAACTGATCCAAAGCCTCAAACGTACCGAAGTGGCCAATCCGGTGATAATGATTGACGAGATAGACAAGATAGGAGCCAGCTATCAGGGCGATCCGGCATCGGCATTGCTCGAGGTACTCGACCCGGAGCAAAACCGGGATTTTCTTGATCACTACCTCGATGTGCGCTTTGATTTGTCCAACATATTATTCGTAACAACCGCCAATCAGCTTGATACCATCCCAAGCCCGTTGCTTGACCGGATGGAGATCATCAAGCTCTCCGGCTATGTATTAGAGGAAAAAGTGGAAATTGCGAAACGTTATCTGGTGCCAAAACAACGCAAGGATCACGGACTTAAAGCAACAGAAGTTTCCATTACCGACTCTGCATTGACTGCCATCGTGGATGGATATGCCCGTGAAGCCGGAGTTCGTTCGCTGGAAAACCAGATCAAGAAAATCATGCGCAAGGCCACGCTCAAGATTGCAGAGGAAAATATTGAGAAGGTGAATGTAAACAATAAGAACCTGACCGAATACCTGGGTCAGCCTGTCTTCTCTACCGAAGAGCTCTACCAAAAACAGATCCCGGGCGTTACCCTGGGGCTTGCCTGGACTGCGATGGGTGGGGCTACTCTCTATATTGAGGCATCAGGCATCCGTTCGAAAGGACCCGGCCTGAAACAGACCGGACAGATGGGCAGTGTGATGCAGGAGTCTTCCGAAATTGCCTATTCGTATGTCCGCTCTTTAATGGAGAAGGAAAAGCCTGAAAATGACTTTTTTGAAACGCACTTTGTCCATTTGCACGTGCCCGCCGGTGCCACTCCCAAGGATGGACCATCTGCCGGAATCACTATGGCCCTGGCTCTCTATTCACTGGCTAATGGGAAACCGATCCGCAAAGGACTAGCCATGACCGGCGAACTTACCCTAACCGGAAAGGTTCTTCCGATTGGAGGCGTGCGCGAGAAAACTATTGCGGCGCGACGTGTGAAGGTCTTTGAACTGATATTCCCTGCTGATAATCGCAAAGACTTCGAAGAGCTACCCGATTATCTTAAAGAGGGCATTACGCCTCACTTTGTCGATTATTTTGATGACGTGCTGAAGGTGGCGTATAGATGATGAGCAGAAATAAACAAGGTAGGTAGATTTTCAATTGGATAAATCTACCGGGAGCTGCGCATGAGTAAGAAGCTTTTCAAAAAAGCCATCGGAGCTCTTTACAAGCAGAAGCTGATTCGGATTGAAGAAGACGGCATTTATCTGATCAAATAACATGTAAAGTCCCGCAGAAAATGCTCTGCGGGACTTGTTTTATATATCTAATACTTTGTAACAGCCTCTGACAGATCAGAAATGATATCATTTATTGTAATGAAAACCTCACAGGAAGCGTGTATTTGACATTCACCTCCTTACCTTTTTGTTTGCCTGGAATCCATTTCGGCATTATTTTAACTACTCTTATAGCTTCATTGTCACAAGAATTAGAAATTCCTCGAAGCAAATTAATATCGATGATTTCCCCAGTTTTGCGGACAATAAATTGAATGATAACCGTTCCACTTATTCCATTTTGGTGAGCATCAGCAGGATATTTGATATTTTCACCCAGAAACTTCATTAAAGCATTGGTTCCACCTGGAAATTCAGGCATTTGATCAACAGTGGTATAAATTTGATCATCTTTTTCGTTGTTATCCATAGAAAATCGGATAGGTAGAATGTATTTTACATTTACATTTTTTCCTTTTTGCTTTCCGGGAAGCCATTTCGGCATCAGTTTTACTACACGGAGAGCTTCATTGTCACAAGTAGTAGATATGCCTCGTAGGACATTAATATCCTTGATATTCCCAACTTTATCTACAACAAATTGAACAATTACCATTCCACTTATATTGTTTTGAATTGCATCGGTTGGATATTTGATATTATCCCCTAGAAACTTCATTAAAGTATTAGTTCCACCGGGATATTCCGGCATTTGATCCACCTTGTCATAAACAGGTTCTTCAGCTACTTTTTCATTTTGTGTATTTACATTCTGAGTAACAGTTGCTATTTCACCTTTTTGAATTGATGCTAATATAACTTCATGCGATTGCTCTTGTTTTGCTGATATCAGAGGTAGCGGGCGATCTGTTAGTTCGGTTTGCTGGCTTACAGTCTGAATGACCTTATTGACCGGAGCCAGTTTTTCCACCTTTTTCGCCAAAGCCTCCGCGTGATTGGTTACGACCAGAACAGTCACTAACGGTATCAATAGCACATACTTCGTCAGAGAGAGTGACGTACTCTTTTGTTTGTTCATCATGATAATACG
>JAUZOF010000328.1 GCA_030706585.1 Bacteroidota bacterium | reverse complement strand
TCCTATATTCAATGAAAATGGAACACTTGGAGGCACCCAAACATATCCACTTAATCCCTACGGGATGATGAACAGACAAGGACAACAGGATCAGACAAACCGCTATTTTAATGCAGATGTGCAATTTAAACTTGATTTGTGTGATATCCTTAAAGGACTAAGCTGGAGAGGAAAGGGAGGACTTGATTTCAGAGATGGAATGATAGTTCAGTTAACATCGTCCCAGTTTGCAGTTTACCAGTTGTTAGCTGATGGTACATACACAGCCAATGGGACAAAAGACCTTGCAAAAGCTACAAACTTTTGGTACACAGGTAAAGATAGACAATTTACTTTCCAAACTTCTTTCAATTATGACAAAACCTGGAAAAATAACCGTATTAATGCGATGACTTTGTTCTATTTGCGTGAACTTAATTCGACTGGTGTTGCTGTTCCTTATAAAACGGTTGGATTTGCTTCTCAGGTTAGTTATGCGTATAAAGACAAATACCTGTTGGATGGAACTGCGAGTTATACCGGATCCGAAAACTTTGCAAGAGGCCATCGCTTCGGTTTATTTCCTGCAGTTTCTGCCGGTTGGATTGTGAGCGATGAGGATTTTCTTAAAGATAATCATGACCTTTCTTTCTTGAAATTAAGACTCTCTTATGGCGCTACAGGATTAGAAAAACCTTTTAATGATAGGTTTTTATTCAGGGAAAACTGGGGAGATGTTTCC
This sequence comes from Bacteroidota bacterium, assembly GCA_030706585.1. Lineage (GTDB taxonomy): Bacteria > Bacteroidota > Bacteroidia > Bacteroidales > UBA7332 > CAXXIC01. Next base: position 4,687 of record JAUZOF010000328.1, on the reverse strand, counting down.
GGTTATGCTTTTGGTACAAGTGGTGTTGACAGAACCGGAACAGACCAGACTCGTGTAGGTAACGATAATCTGAAATGGGAGACTTCTTATAAATCAAATGTTGGTTTGGATTTTGGATTTCTGAATAATAGCTTATTGTGGACTATCGATGGGTTCTATGATAAGCGTAAAGATATCGTTGTTCAAAAATATGCTACCACGCCAAGTATGGCCGGTCTTCCGTTGCCTTATGAAAATGCAGGTGAGACTAAAAGCTGGGGATTTGATTCCGAGTTGACTTTTGATAAGCAAATAAGCAAGTCATTGCGTGTGACTATAAAAGGAAATGTGATGCTAACCAGAAGTAAAATTGTTAATATCGATGAATCATTCAAGCAGTATGCTTATCAATATCAGGCAGGAAATCCAATCGGACAACCCTTCGCCTATACGAGCAATGGGTTTTTCACTCAAGAGGAAATCGACCGGAGAGCTCAGGGGAATCTGACTCAGGAAGAAAAAGACAAAGGTTATGATGTTGCTCAAAATGGCGGCAATATACGTGCCGGAGACATTAAATATGTGGACGTCAATGGTGACAAAAAAATTGATTGGAACGATGCAAAACCTATAGCAGGTAGTTCAGTGCCAAATCTGATAAGCGGTCTTAACCTGTCAGTTAAATACAAATTATTTGATTTTGCAGCCCAGTTGATGGGGATGGCTGATCGGTATATTTATATGCCGGGAGTTTATAGTAATAGTTTTAATGGTGGAGGAAATGCTTCGGTTTATGCCTTGCAGGCCTGGACCCCTGAAACATCAGCAACGGCTATTTATCCCCGTTTGTCTGTAAATAACAATAGTAATAATCAACAATATTCTGATTTCTGGTTTAAAAATGGATCGTTTGTGAAATTAAAGACGGTCGAAATCGGTTATAATTTACCTTCCTCAATTCTTAAAAGCGTTGGTATTTCTAAAGCAAGGGCATATGTTAATGGGTACAACCTGCTTTCTTTAGATCATGTGAAAGATTATGATCCCGAAGATACTCAAGCTGGCATTAGTCACTACCCAATGCAGCGTATAATCACTTTGGGGATGAATGTAACTTTCTAATTATTACGTAAATATTGAATATTAAAAAATTAGATTCCATGAAATTTACTGCTTTCAAAATATTTTTTGTTGCAATATTCATCGCAATGTTGAGCTCCTGCGAGGGTTACCTGGATCCTGGGTACGATCAGACTCTTACTAAGAGTGACGTATTTTCATCTTACGTTTATGCGCTAAATTATGTCCGGACGATCTATAGTTATTTGCCATCAGGGGCATTCGATGAGACTTTTATGACCGATGAATCCAAGCATACGGATGAGGCATCGCCATTTTTGATCATGAATAATGGCTCGTGGACTTCCAGAACATATGTAGGTTCATGGACCTGGGGGCATTACTATGCAGGTATCAGGAGGGTGCATATATTTTTGGAGAATGTTGACAAGGCTATGTTTCTTGATGACAATACTTATAAATTGACCCCTAGTGTTAATGATACGTTAAGGAAGCAATTGAGAGGAGAAGCAAGATTCTTACGGGCATTCTATTATTTCGAGCTTTTGAAAAGATTCGGAGATCCCTCTAAAAATCTGGGCATTCCAATCGTTCCTGAAAAAGTCCTTACGATCAATGATACGCTCGATTTTGCGCGAAACAAGTATGATGAGTGTGTGAACTACATCGTTAGTGATTGCGATAATGCGGCTGCAGTTCTTCCTGTAAGACGAGGAGGTTCTGATTATGGTAAAGCGTCTAAGGCTGCCGCATTGGCTTTAAAATCCAGGGTTCTGTTATATGCTGCTAGTCCGTTGGCAAATCCTTCCGGCGATGTGGAGAAATGGAAATTAGCTGCGGATGCTGCTAATGATGTAATAAAATTAGCAGCTGTAGTACCAGTCGGATCCAAATCGCCAACATACAAATTGACTGATAAAGCTACTGTTTCGAACGATAATATGTTAAGCGTTTTTACAACTCCAGATAACGATGAAGTTTTGTTTTCTAGCCCTGTGGTCCAATCAAATGGTTTTGAAGCAAGTAATTTGCCGCCAAGTTTAGGAGGAGGAGGACAAATTAATCCTACACAGGATTTGGTGGATGCTTTTGAATCCCTCACGGGCTATCCCATTACGGATCCCAAAAGCGGATATAACCCTACTAATCCGTATTACCGAAGAGATAAACGCCTTGCGTATTTTATTGCTTTAAATGGCTCGCAATATGGCGTTGCAGTTAAAGACGAAACTCCTGCTCAGTTAGCAGCCAGGACTCTTGATACGTATGTGGGAGGTAAAGATGGCTTCAACAGCTCAAAAAATGCTACAAAAACAGGGTATTATGTCCGTAAGTTCGTAGATCCTAATGCTGATATAATTCTGAATCGTAAAACAGCCACCCATTTCTGGGTTCATTTCCGATATGCAGAGATATTGTTAAATTACGCTGAGGCTTTGGCTGAAATAGGGAACATCAGTGCTGCTTATGATGCGTTAAAACTTATTAGAGATCGGGCAGGATTAGCAACGCCGTCAGCACTTAAGTCATTATCAAAAGATGATTTCTTAGAAAGAGTTAGAAATGAAAGGAGAGTTGAGCTCTGTTTCGAGGGACATCGTTTTTGGGATGTGCGTCGTTGGAAACAAGGCGAGACATATTTCAACGCACCAATACATGGGATGAAAATAACCAAAAATGGTACTACATTCACGTACGAAGTTTTCAAAGTAGAAGATCGTGTGTTCGATTCCAAAATGTATGCAATGCCGTTGCCATACGATGAAATGCAAAAATCTAAATTACTGAAACAGAATAGTGGTTGGGAATAATTTATAAACTGAAATGATAGGCTATTGCAAATAGATAAAACAAACACTCTTTATTATTTACTTTAAATTTTTGTTATTATGAAAAGAAAAATTTTGACCCTTCTTTTTAGTGGTGCGTTGGCATTGGCTTACGCACAGGATGCTTCTGATTTTGGAGCAAAAGACATTCTTATCGCTAATTTTGAGGATAAGAATCCGTTAGTAACAGACAGTTTATGGATGGACACTCTGAAGACAACTCCCGTCACAGTCCAAAGTGCCAACATAACTTTGGCTGACAATCCTTTCGCTGTGGAAAATACGAGTCCTACTGCGGCGAAATATGTACGTGCAGCAGGTGGTTGGAGATCAATTTATATTCGACTTAACCAAAGTATTGTTTTCTCTCAAACTCCAAATTTTCAGGTTCAGGTGTATCCGGTTGCAGGTAAATCTCCTGCAAAATCCAACATTAGCATTAACCTGATTAACGACAAAGGTGAAATAGTAGCAGTTGGAGGATATAAAGATCAGATTCCTCAGGATGAGTGGACTACAGTTACGGCTTTTTTGGGGAAAAACAAATCATCAGTAAAGTTTAATGCTATTCAAATTAGCATAAACAATGGTGATTCAGTAGCTAAAACTGAAGATACGGAGTATTATATCGACCAGATCGGATTTAAAGCTCCTGCTGATGGTGTAGAATTGCCGGCTACCGTTTTCTACGAAACTTTTGGAGGTTATATTGCTGACTGGGAGAATGGAAAGATACCTGGACAACGAGCGTATCCCTACGTTGATAATAATGGAGTAACAAAATTTGACGGGCCTGGCGAATACGGAACAGCTGAGGGGTATGCGTCTGTTGGTGGTTTTACGTCAGGAATTCCGTTTAAGTTCAGAGATTTTGCAGCAGATAGTGTAGGTACTTTTATTGCCCGTGGCTGGGGAATGGGTGCTAAATATAAAGGTGCTTCTGGTGGTGGACGAATGCAATTTCGCTCTAAGTTTATCGGTACGTTGGAGACTGGTCCTATTGATGTTTCAGGCAATACTGATTTGAATTTGAGCTTCGGGCTTGGAACACAACTCTGGTGGCCTTATAATAGTGAAATTGCAAATGCACGTCCAAAAGTGGAAATCTCTGTAGATGGTGGTAACTTCTATGAAATATACTCAAACAGCACTTTCTTGCAATTCACAGGCGAGCAAGTTGATTTAGGCTGGGGATTGATGGATAAATACGAAGATGAAATTTTCACCTTAGTGGAATATCCATTTACAACTATCGAGGGAGCACCACTGCCTAAAGCCAGTACAATTAACCTTCGCATGAGCTATAAGTCAGGAGCTGATTTCTGGATTGACGATTTGTGGTTGTCAGGAAAATCAGTTTTATCAGGTGTTTCTAATACAAAATCAGATGTGTTTAGAGTATATCCAAATCCTGCTGTAAGCTACATCAAAACTCCTTACGCTCAAAAAGTAGTTATTATGGATCTGAATGGCCGTGTTGTATTGAATGCTCAAAACACTGATAAAGTATCTGTAGCTTCTTTGGCTTCCGGCGTTTATTTTGTGAAAGTAATCAACGATGGTGTGACTAAAATTGGTAAGCTCGTAAAAGAGTAAATCATAAATAAGCTCAAAAGGGTAGGTTAGTCTTTGATTTTCCTACCCTTTTAAATCTAACCCAAATCAATTGTCTAATTACCTTGAAATGACATTTTATGAAAAGATTCTATTTTACTCTTCTCAGCATATTTATGCTAAGCCTTTCGGGCTACTCTCAGGATATCACTGTTTTTGACTTTGATGGAGTTACTCCTGCTTTT
>JAUZOF010000327.1 GCA_030706585.1 Bacteroidota bacterium | reverse complement strand
GTTCATGAAATTGAAAAGAAGCCCGGAAAAGTAAAGACAAGCAATGCTCAAGTCTGTTCTATTTTTTCACCTAACCCAACCGGTATCCGAAACCGGTTGGGTTTTATTTTTGTTACAATGTTAGAATCACATAATACAAAGGAATATGTTTGACAACGAAGAAGAACAAGACATCCGGAGCGAATTTGAAGAATGGATGGATATCAATTTCTTTTTATTGCCTGTGCCATTCCGCTTTGGACAGGAACCGGAATACGAACTCTACAGCTTTTACACCGGTATCTATAAGAAAGTGATGCGGGAATTATGGAAGCCGGTCCGCGAAATCACCCGCCGGCATTACCCCGAAGTGATGGAAGAAGAGCGTCCGCTTGTCGTGGAGCGGATTGAACGGATTCTCAACTTTGTGGGACACCGTTTCCTTTTAAATCTCTTCGAACTTCTATATGACCAGCGCTGCGGAGTTGATTTGCGTGAAAAATATCCCGATTTTGACAAGTACAAAATGAATTACGCCAAACCCCAAAGGCAAAATTTCCACGATGATTCTTTCTTCGATGATAAACCCTGGATTACTGAGGAACAAAAAGAGATACTGAAACAATGCTTTGAGGAAGATGCACCGCAAATATCCTTTAAAGAGATGCGGAAGATCGAATTTGTAGATATGCTACAATCGGTATTGCTAAAGCATTTTGACGTGGCTGACCGACTTGAGCCTGACAGCCTGATCATCTATGCCATGTACCTGGCGTGCGAACATATGGATTTCCGGTTGGATATCGAACATTATTCCACATTTATCCAATACGGATTTGACGAATCGGAACTGGACCTGAGTTACGAGGAATTTATGGAGCGTTTATCGAAAAAAATCAGCCAAAAACTAAACAGATAATGACAAAACTGAGTCATTACACCTCAGCACAGCACAGATCAGCACATTTGTATCAAAAAGAACAGACAAAAAATCAATTTGGTAATTTTCGGTCAGTAGTAAAATTGCGAATTTTAAAGTTCCTTAATTTACTAACCTATTATTACCATGAAAAAGAAATTCTCACCTATTCTTTTCCTAGCCCTATTGGTGAATTTTTCCCCGCTGAGTGCGTTGGGAACGTTCCAAAAATCACAGGCTTCAACTGAAGCGGTATCCACTGACACTGTCTATTATGTTGACTTTAAAAACAAGCCGGCGGCATTTACCACCGGAGACGTTTTTACCGCATCAAGTTCCAATGCCAACAAAGAAAAGACGGTAAACGGAATTATTTTTGGAGCAGGCCCCAACGGCCAACGCATCAATATGAACATTACACAAAGTGCATCTCAGTATGGAAGCAGTGCGACGACCTACGTATCGGCCAGTGCCAACGACGATGGGGCAACTGCCGGTGCATTCAGCTTCCTGACAACCGGGACAGGTTCTGCTTCGGGCGGTTACATTATTTTGCCTGAAGTACAGGGACCAACCGACATTACCATCTGGGCCTGCGGAGCCAATACCGGAAATACGCAGTCATACAAACTAATGGCCAGCAGCGATGGCGGAACTACCTGGACTCAATTGGGTACAGCTTCATTTACCGACCTGAAGCTTATTCACAAAAATGTTTTTTCTTACACCGGCAGTACCAAGGTGAAGATTAAGCTTGTTTGTTCGACCGGTAGTAACTCCAGCTGTAACCTGTACATATACGATGCCTTATTGACCAAACGCCCTGCCATTGACCTGACATCTGCGGTTGGAACCAATCACCAGACCATTGCTACTTTACTTAATGAGTCGCTGACAAATATAGTTTATACCTGGGGAGGCAACGCAACCTCAGCCGCAGTTACCTGGACAGGAACAGCAGATGCTAACACTCCTCCCACCGGTATATCTGTGACTACTGATGTCAATGCTAAAACCGTTACAATTTCCGGAACACCAACAGCATTGGGAACCTATAGCTTTAGTATCACGAGTACCAATGGCTCACTTACCAGTAGTGCATTAACAGGAAGCATCAGGGTAGTCAGCGCTGCTGTTCCTTTGCTTACACTTACCTCTGTACCAGGAACCAATTCTCAGAAAGTGACTGCCGGCAGTGCTATGACTGCGGCTCAATACACCTGGGGTGGCTCGGCATTCGATGCCAAAGTCAGTTGGACCGGAACCACATCATCAACAACGGCTCCGGACGGAATCATTGTAACCAAAGATTCCCTGAATGAAATTATGACTATTTCAGGCACACCTAATACATCCGGAACCTACGGTTGGAGCATTACCTCCAACGACAGCACACAGGTAAGTACAGCTCTGACCGGCACTCTGACCGTTGTTCCTCCACCGACAATATCCCTCACCTCCGATGCTGCTACAACCAATCAAACAGTTCCATTCTGTATTGGAATGACAAATGTGGTATTGACCTATGGCGGTTCGGCAACCTCTGCATCATTAACCTGGAGCGGCACGCCTTCGTCATCAACTCCTCCTGCGGGAATCACGGTTTCAACCAATACAACAGCAAAAACCATCACCATTTCCGGAATGCCTTATTTGACCGGAACATTCAGCTATTCGGCAACCTCTACAGACGGGGCTATAACCTCAGCAGCCGTAACAGGTAAAATCATCTCTTCGGCGACCTCTGACGCTTTGCCGTCATTCCCAGGAGCAGTGGGATATGGCTCTCACGCTACAGGTGGTCGTAAAGGTTCTGTTTATCACGTCACCAATCTCGATGACAGCGGTCCCGGTTCATTCCGCGATGCCGTAAGTGCATCTAACCGTATCATTGTATTTGACGTTAGCGGTTATATTAATCTTTTGACCGCCGTTTCCTGTAAAAGCAACCTGACCATTGCCGGACAAACCGCACCGGGTGAAGGTATCGGATTCCGTGGTGGCGAGATTTCATTTGCCAACCAGCAGAACATCATTTGCCGCCATGTCCGCATTGTGCCGGGAAGTGAAACGGCCAGCACCGGTGACGACGCATTGAGCTTATATCTTGCCCGAAATGTGATTATGGATCACTGTACGTTTGAATTTGCCCCCTGGAATAATATCGACGGAGTGAGTGACAACTATACCGTCTATCCGGTAACAGGCATTACTTTGCAAAGCTGTATCGACGCAAACCCAACCGGTCAGCAATTTGGGGCACACTGCGAATCGGTAAACGGACAGTGGACTTTCTACCGCAACCTCTTTGCCAACTCTCACAACCGCAATCCGTTGTCAAAAATCAATGACCAGTTTATCAATAACGTTCATTACAACAACGAGGCGGGATACACCACCCATACCAGCACAAATTTCAAACACGATATCGTTAACAACTACTTTGTGTGGGGTCCTGCATCGGGTAGTAATGTTCCCTGGTTCCAGATCGATGCCAACCAAAGTATCTATTATCCGGGCAACCTGAACGACGATAACGAAGATGGCGTATTAAACGGAACTTCAACCACACCCTACTGGTATTCAGGAACAGGTACCATCCTGACCTCACCCTGGTCACCACTGACTCCGTTAATCCCGACTGTCGATGCTCCGTCTGCATTCCGTTCGGTGATTTCCAACGTGGGAACTTTGCCGCTTAGCCAGTTGGATTCTATGATTATTAATCAGGTTAAAACTCTCGGACTAGGAAATGCGGGATATACAGCAGGATCAACGGGACCTTCTGGAGGTCTTTACACGACCCAGGCACAAACCGGACTTACCAACAACGGTTACGGCATTATCCGCAGTGGCGTAAAAGCAACAGATACCGACAACGACGGAATGCCTGATTACTGGGAAATTGCAACCGGTTCGAATGTAAATGCAGACGACGCTATGCAGATTGCATCTGACGGATACACTTTAATCGAGCACTATATCAACTGGTTAGCCGAATTACACGCGACGACCAACAATAACGTACCTCTCGATATTGATTTGAATCAATATTGCGGCGGATTTAGCAGTGTATCTCCGGTTTATACAGTTAGTGACAATGTTGGTGGTACTGCAACTATCCTGGCCGATGGTCACACCGCTCGGTTTACACCTTCGGCTACCAACGGATTAGCCAGCTTTAAATTCAAGGTTACCGGTTCGGATGGCACATCATATACGAATACGATTTCAATTGCTTTATTACCGGCAAATACTTCCGCGGTTAATATGCTTGAAAACAGAGTTTCGATTTATCCGAATCCGGCTAGCGATATTCTGGTTATTGAAAATGCTCAGGCTGGTGCATTCCGGATTTTCGATGCTTTAGGCCATACGGTATTAGCAGGAAATATCAATCAATCGGGTGCATCTGATAAAATCAATATTGCAGCATTGAACACCGGTGTATATGTCCTGAAACTGACCAATGATAGCAAATCAGCCATCTACAAATTTGTAAAGAAGTAAAGCGACTCAGTATAATATTCTTACTTAGAAGAGTGTCCGACCGGGCACTCTTTTTTTATACAATGAAATCTGGAAATTGAATAAACATTGAACAGGAGAAAGGGGTTTTAATATGAGATTGTCGATCAAATATGTCTTTAAAGTTTATGAATGCCCTCCAATTCCATATTGCAAAATACAGGTTTCATATAATTATATTACTCCTGTTTATTTTCCCTGTTACCCTATCCAGTCAGGCATGGAAATATGTAAAGGAACAGGATGGGGTGAAAATATATTCCCGTCAGGAATCAGGGAAAAATCTGAAATCCTTCAAAGGTGTGACTGAGTTCAGGGAATCTTCAGATAAAATTATGGCTTTTCTCGTGGATGTTAATAAGAAAGATTGGTGGGATAAAAACCTCAGTCAGATCAAAATCCTTTATCACGAAAAGAATAAACGGACGCAATATTATCTCGTTTATAAATTGCCATGGCCTTTCAGGAACCGGGATCTTTGCGTAGAATCTACCGTGATTCAGAACCCATCTACCGGAGTAAGTAAAATCATTTCCGTCCCACTTACCGGAGTCGTCCCCCCTCAAAAGAACATAACCCGGATAAAAGATTACCGCCAGCAGTGGACGATTATACCATCTGGCACAAACACCTCACAAATAGAACTTGAGTTTTATGTAGATCCGGCAGAAAGTCTCCCAGACTGGCTTTTAAATATGATCTTAACCGATTCACCCATCAAATCCATCAAAAGTCTCAGACAGGGATTGGAAAAACAGGCGCTCTCAAGTACCGTTAAACCTTAAGCGAACAACCGACATTTGCGTAAAAACACATTCACAGTTCAAACATATCTGTAGGGAACAACTTACAGGTAATATCCTGATATTCTTTCTGTAAAAAATATCGATCAGGACCAGCATTTTCTCCGTCAATTTATCCATCTGATTTTCTGCCTTCTACATTCCATCTGTTATCCCCACGAATGAGGAAACACTCTTCT
>JAUZOF010000326.1 GCA_030706585.1 Bacteroidota bacterium | reverse complement strand
TTGAAAAGGCTGATGATACCTTGACCGTTGCAGCCAAAAGCATCGCTGAGATTATTACCAATCCGGGTATCGTGAACCTTGACTTTGCCGATGTTCGTACCATTCTGAAGGATGGAGGTGTGGCCATCATGAGTACCGGTTACGGAGAAGGTGACCGTCGTGTGGAGCTGGCGATTGAAGATGCTTTAAATTCTCCATTGCTCAATAACAACAACCCTTTCGGAGCCCGCAAGGTGTTGTTTAATCTTTACTCCAGCGAGCAAAATCCGGTGAAAATGGAGGAGATGGCTCAGGTGCATGAGTTCATGAATAAATTTGACCAACAGAAGATCGAGGTGATCTGGGGGGTTGCGATTGACGATTCTCTGGGTGATTCTGTTAAACTGGCGCTTTTGGCAACCGGATTCGAAATGTCGAATATCCCCGGCATGGTGGAGAAAAACGAAAAGATCCGCAAAGAACAGGAAGCTATCGATCAGGAAGAGCAACGCAAACGCGAAGAGATGATTCGTGTGGTGTACGGCTCGGCTGCTGTGGCAAATCGTGGACGACTGAGACCCAAACCGGTTATCCTGTCAAACGCGCAACTTGATGATGATGCTGTGATTGAGCAGTTGGAACAAACCCCTGCCTATAATCGGGAACCGAGTTTTGTGAATAAGTTTGCGACTCATGCACAGACACCTGCAGCACCGGCATTCATCCAGGAGAAAAAAGCTCCTGAAGCACCAAAATCATCCGATAACAAAATCGTTTTTTAACCCAATAATATTTTTCGAAAATGAATCTTTTTGATCAAATCAGCGCAGACATCAAAGCTGCTATGCTGGCTAAAGATAAAATCAAACTCGAAGCTTTACGTGGTGTAAAGAAAGAGTTCATCGAGGCTAAAACCGCAAAAGGAGCTGACGGCGACCTTTCTGATGATGTAGCAAACAAAATTCTTCAGAAAATGGTGAAACAGCGTAAGGAGAGTGCTTCGATTTATACAACCCAGAATCGTCCTGACCTTGCTGAGAAAGAGTTGGAAGAAGCTGTGGTTATCGAGGCCTACTTGCCTAAACAGATGAGTGCGGAAGAGCTGGAAGTTGCTCTGAAAGCAATCATTGCAGAGGTGGGTGCTACCAGTGCCAAAGAGATGTGTAAACTAATGTGTTTTTCTTCCAAACAGATTTCAGGTAAAGCTGATCTAAAAATGATTACTGAAACCGTAAAGAAGCTGTTGGCATAATACTAACGCATTCCCAATTAAAATATTTCAGCGCTGCTTTGGAAAAACCGGGGCAGCGTTTGTTCTATAAAAAGCGTTTTTATGAAACGAACCGGCATTTTCTCAGGATCGTTTAATCCTATCCACATTGGTCACCTGGCATTGGCCAATTACATGTGCGAGTTTGAGTCGCTTGATGAGGTGTGGTTTGTGGTTTCGCCGCATAATCCGTTGAAAAACAGCGATGATCTGCTGGATGATAATCTTCGTCTGAAGTGGGTTGAAACAGCCATCGGGACTTATCACCGTTTTCAGGCATCGGACATCGAATTTGCATTGCCCCGTCCGTCATTTACCTTCAACACTTTACAGGCATTGGAGGAGCAGTATCCCGACCGTGAATTTGTCCTGATCATTGGAGCGGATAACTGGCTCTGCTTTGATCAATGGAAAGATTTTGACCGCATTCTTGCAGAATATCCGGTGTTGATCTATCCGCGCAAAGGATTTGAGATTGATCCGTTGAGCCTTCCTGCTGATGTGATTTTGAGTAGTGCACCGCAGATTGAAATTTCATCTACGTTTATCCGAAAATCTTTGGCAGAGGGAAAAGATGTCCGTTTCTTTGTGCCTGTCCAACTGGCCGAAGAGATTTCCCTAAGCTATAAGAATCACCCGTTTACCGCAGAATAGTCCTATTCTGATAAACAATATCCCCAAGCGTCCGTTTCTAATGATAGAATCGGACGTTTTTTGTTTAATGCCTTAAATGACTGACCTTCATGAAGAACACCGGCATTATAATCAGCTTATTACTTCTCCCTGTTTTCACTTTAAACTTAACAGCCCAGACGTTAACAGCCACTGAAATCATTCAGAAAGCGGATAATAAGTCGCGGGGAAAAAGCAGTCAGGGAACGATGACACTGACCATTGTCCGCCCCGACTGGAAGCGCAGTATCACCTTCAAAGCCTGGTCGAAGGGTCGCGATTACTCGTTGATTTACATTTCCGCACCGGCAAAGGAGAAGGGACAGGTATTCCTGAAGCGCGGTAAAGAGATGTGGAACTGGATGCCCTCCATCGAGCGGCTGATCAAGATACCGCCTTCCATGATGATGCAGTCGTGGATGGGTTCGGATTTTACCAACGACGATCTGGTCAAAGAGTCTTCCATTATCCATGATTATACCCATAAGCTGATAGGCGAGGAGATGGTACGCGACCAGCTGTGCTACAAAATCGAGTTGATTCCACTGCCCGATGCTCCGGTAGTTTGGGGAAAGATAATCACCTGGATCACCCAAAGCGGATTTGATTCGTGGAAAGCGATCTATTACGATGAAGACCTGCAACCGGTCAATACCATGAATGCTTACGACCTTAAACAGATGGGGGACCGAACGATTCCCACGACGATGGAAATCATTCCTGCGAATAAAAAAGGGAATAAAACAATTATGCAAATCAATAGTTTGGTATTTGATCAATCCATCTCTGACAGTTTCTTTTCCCAACAGAATATGAAGAAAGTCAGGTAAATTGTATCCTTATGACTGATCTGCTCAAACTGGCCTGGCGCAATCTTTGGCGCAATAAACGCCGGACATTGATTACGACCGCTTCCGTTTTTTTCGGGGTGGCCTTTGCTACATTTGTCAGTTCCATGCAGGAGGGCTCTTATGCGCAGTACATCCAGGCGATTGTCAGCTTTTACTCGGGCTACATACAGGTGCATCAGAAAGGGTATTGGGAGGATAAGACGATCAACAACCTGCTGACGGATTCTCCTCAGCTTGATTCTGCCATTTGCCGGATTCCCCATGTCACCGTGGTTTCACCACGACTGGAGAATTTCGCATTGGCTTCATCTGTAGATTTGACAAAAGGCGCATTGGTATCCGGCATTTCTCCGGAAAAGGAAGACCGTATTTCCCGCCTTTCCCGCAAAATCATTCAGGGAAAATACCTGAAGAATGGTGAGTCGGGGGTGATGATTGGCAGCGAGCTGGCAAAATACCTGAAGCTGGGAGTGGGAGATACGTTAGTGCTGATCAGCCAGGGCTATCACGGGACAAGTGCAGCCGGCAAATACCCCGTTCGTGGAATCATGCACCTGGCATCTCCTGAGCTTGACCGGACTTTGGTGTACATGGATATTCGGGAGTGCCAGACGCTTTTTTCGGCAGAAAACCGATTAACCTCTTTGGTTATCATGGTGCCGGATGATAGCTATGTGACCGATGTACAGGAGGAAATAAAGAGACGAATCGGAGGTTCATTCGAAGTGATGAACTGGAAGGAGATGAACAGCCTTCTGCTCAAGCAGATCGAAAGCGACCGAGCCGGTGGATGGATCGAAAAAGGGATTCTTTACATGATCATTGGATTCGGTATGTTGGGCACCATCATGATGATGATGGCTGAGCGTCGGAAGGAGTTTGGTGTGATGATGGCTGTAGGGACTCAGAAATCCCGTCTTGCCCTGATGGTCGTGATGGAGACAGTGTTCATCGGGCTGCTGGGGACTGTTGCCGGAATCCTGGGCAGCCTTCCTGCAATTGCCTATTTCGTCGATCACCCGATTCCCTTTACCGGACAGGGCGGAGAGATGTTGCAGCAGATGGGATTCGAGCCCTATATGTGGTTTTCGATTGAACCCAGTCTCTTCTTTAAGCAGGCATTGATTATTTTCCTGTTTACCCTGATCATCGGACTTTATCCGGTCTATCTCATCAGCCGGTTGAAGATAGTAAAAGCATTAAAAGGATAGTTCAATCCCTCACCCCCTCAATCCTTATAACCTATGATACCCGTACTGGCATGGCGAAATATCTGGCGGAATAAGCTGCGGAGCCTCGTGGTGATTGTTTCCGTGATGCTGGGGATATTCTCCGGGATATTCCTCATTGCCCTGACCAATGGAATGGTGAAGGATCGGGTCGATACAATCATTGGGCTGGAGGTGTCACATATTCAGATTCACCGGCCTGGATTTCAGCAAAATACAGAAACGAAGCTCTACATGCCGGATGCTTCCCGTATGGTCAGTGATATCAAGAGACTCCCCCGGGTAAAAGCCTCTTCCAAACGTTGGGTGCTCAATGCAATGATCTCTTCTGCCGAAACTGGTACAGGGGTGAAACTAGTCGGGATTGACCCTTCGGATGAAAAGCAAGTGACGATACTACATCATAAGGTGGTGTCAGGTGAATATTTCCCCGAGCAATCCCGTAATGCACTGTTGATCGGTGAACGTCTGGCGAAGAAGCTTAAAGTCAACCTGAAGAATAAATGCATCATTACCTTGCAGGATGCTGATAACAATATCACTGCAGGAGCTTTTCGCGTCGTGGGTATTTTCCGGACGGAGAATTACATGTATGACGAGTCGGTGGTCTTTGTCCGAACCCGGGATGTGTCGCGATTGATTAATTTGCCGGAAACCGCAGCCCATGAAGTGGCGGTATTGCTCGACAATGATGAATTTACACCTCAGCTTAAACAGACTTTATCGAAACAATATTCCCAGCTGGAGGTACAGGAGTGGCACCAGTTGAGTCCCGAGGCCGGTTATCTGGTGAGCATCATGAGCCAGTATATGATCATCATCATGGTGGTCATCTTGTTGGCTCTCTGTTTCGGGATCATCAATACGATGCTGATGGTGGTGCTCGAACGCGTTCATGAACTGGGCATGCTGATGGCTATCGGAATGAATCGCCGGAGGGTTTTTGGAATGATTATGCTGGAGACCATCTTCCTGTCGCTCACCGGTGGTGTATTGGGCATGGGTGTCGGCTATCTGGTGATTCACCATTATTATCTGTATGGGTTGGACCTTTACTTCTGGAAAGAAGCTTATGAAAGTATCGGCTATTCATCGGTCATCCATCCCTTTATCGCGGCGAAGGATCTGCTACAGACGACGTCGATGATTATCGTCACCGGTATTCTGTCGGCTCTCTATCCGGCCTATAAAGCGTTGAAGATAAACCCCGCCGATGCGATAAGGAGTTAGTATTCCCTTAAATCTTATTGACTATGAAAATCATCGAAATCAATCATCTGCATAAAGTTTATGACCCAAATACGCTACCGGTGTATGCGGTCAATGGCATTGATCTGAGTTTTGAAGCGGGGGAGTTTGCCGCTATCGTGGGGCCATCTGGTTCGGGGAAGACGACGCTGCTTAATATCATG
>JAUZOF010000325.1 GCA_030706585.1 Bacteroidota bacterium | reverse complement strand
CCTTTGAAATCAGTTTCTTAGGTAATGAATACCCCAGTGTAAGTGATTTTACTTTCAGGTATGACGCATCGTACACATAGAGGTCAGAAACCGGATTGGTAGTGGTGGTTTCATTTGCTCTCTGGTATTTAGCCGTTGTGTTAGTTGAGGTATAGTGGTCATTAAAGCCGGCTACAACATTTTGGTAACCGGTTGGTACCATCAACTGCTGGAATATGTAGCTGTAAATCTGATTACCGTAAGAACCTTGTACGAAAACTGATAAATCGAAGTTTTTGTAAGAGAAGTTATTGGTAATACCTGCGATGAATTTGGGTTGAGCGTTACCAATTACAGTCATGTCTTTAGCCTGCGTAATGGCACCTTCACCGCTGATATCCACATATTTTACATCACCTACCTTGGTGTTTGACAGAAGTGGAGTTGCAGGAATCTCGCTTGTCGATCTGTACAGCCCGTCTGTTTTATATCCCCAGAAAGTTCCCAATGGTTGGCCAACAACGATTGCACTACCGGTTTGCAATTCGCTTGAAACAAGAAGGGTAGTTATACCTTGACTTAAAGACAGAACCTTATTTCTGTTTACAGAGTAAGTAATGTCTGTGCTCCAGTTGAAGTCTTTGGTCTTGATATTCTGAGTGTTCAGCGTAATTTCAAAACCTTTATTTTCTACAGAACCAATGTTCTTAAGTACGCTTGAATAACCGGTGCTGGTAGCAGTAGGTACATTCAACAACAGGTCGGATGTCTTTTTATAATAGGCATCAACCGATAAACTAATTCTGTCTTTGAAGAAGCCTAAGTCAATTCCACCATCGTATTGAGCTGTTGTTTCCCATTTCAGGTTTTCGTTACCCAATTGGCTTGGAGCATAACCGGTCAGCGTTGAAGTTCCGTTTGTTGGGTATGCATATCCACTCAGCAATGATTTTGATTTGTAAACAGGAATTTCCTGGTTACCGGTTTCTCCGGCACTGAAGCGAACTTTCAGGTTGCTGAGTTTGATATCATCGCTGAATTCTTTTACGAAAGATTCCTTGCTTGCCTGCCATGCCACTGATGCTGATGGGAAATATCCCCAACGGTTATTTTTTCCTAAGCGGGAAGAACCGTCTGCACGGAAGCTGGCTGTTGCAAAATATTTTTGTTTGTAGTTGTAGGTTGCTCTACCCAGATATGACAACAAAGCCCATTTTTGGTAGCTGCTGGATGGTTTCTGAGGAGATGAACCACCGTTTAAGTCATTGTACTCAGTCACATCATTTGCATAATTCTGAGTTCTGGCAATAACGTTTTCGCTAACAGATTGCTGTTGAGTCAAACCGCCAAGCAACTCAAGATTGTGTTTGTTATCAAATGACTTGGTGTAGCTGATTGTATTCTCATTCAACAGGTTTTGAGTGACTCTGCTTCCTACCGCTGCAAGACCACCGTATGTGTAACCTTCATACAGACTTTGCGGGATATAACTGTTTTGTTTGTTGTAAATCAAATCGGCACCAATCAGTACTTTTGCTTTCAGGTTCTTGATAATTTCATATTCACCATAACCACTGGTCAGCAGACGATTGGTATTTGATTCATTCGTAGCCAGATTCAGTGTTGCAACAGGGTTTGCTACCACCGATTCATACGGGCTTTTGAAGGTATATGCACCATTTGCGTCATAGATGGGAGCGGTTGGCGGCATGTACAGGGCTGACGTGATTACACCGTCAGGTACAACCTTCGCGGTAGAGTAGGTTTCGATGAAATTGACGCCTACATTCAATTTATCATTTACTTTAGAGTCAATATTTACTCTTCCGTTATAGCGATCAAAACCGCTGTTGATGATAATACCGTCCTGGCTCAGGTATCCAGCCGAGATAGCGTATGTCGTTTTTTCATTTCCTCCAACAACACTAACCTGATGGCTTTGAATAGGTGCTGTTCTCAGGATTGCCGATTGCCAGTCTGTGTTATTATTGGCAAAAGCTTCGATGTCAGATGCAGAGAACTGAGCCGCTTTGCCTACGCTGGCACGTGCATCGTTTTTGTATTGCGCCCATTGTTGTGCATTCAGCAAGTCTATTTTATTGGAAATACTCTGAAAGCCAAATGATGCATCGTAAGAGACTTTGCTAGAGCCGTGTTTCCCTTTTTTAGTGGTAATGATGATTACACCATTGGCACCCCGTGAACCGTAAATAGCAGTAGCAGAAGCATCTTTCAGGATGTCGATAGACTCGATGTCGTTAGGACTGAGAAATGACAACGGGTTGATGCTGGTACCTGCACTTCCCAGACCACCATTCAACGCTCCTGCATTAGCCGCACTGTTGTCATTGTAAATCGGGAATCCGTCAATAACGTATAGCGGCTCGTTTCCACCGGTGATTGAGTTCCCACCACGAATACGTACGCTGGCTGCGCCACCCGGTGCTCCCGATGTTTGAGTAACCTGCACCCCGGAAGCCAGACCCTGCAATCCGCTTACGAATGAGGTTTGTGTTACCTCTTTCAACTGGCCGATAGGGATGGAAGCAATGGATCCGGTAAGTTCTTCACGTTTCTGTGTACCATAACCTACCACGACCACCGTGTTGAGTTTGTTGAAGTCCTCATTCAGGTAAATGGTGATGGGCTCAGCATCATAAACATCTACTTCCTGATATTTATAACCTACGATGGTAATGAGCAGTGTTGCCGGAAGGGATTTGACCTTAAGTGAATAATTACCATTCACATCAGTGATGGCGCCGCCGGGTTGGCCTTTGATTTTGATGGTAGCGCCAATAACGGATAGTTTGCTCTTTTCGTCGAGGATTGTGCCCCTGATGGTAGTCTGTTGAGCAAAGGTAGATAACGAGATCAGACTGACGATAAGCAGTATCAACCCCTTTCGGGTAATGCCAATCTGAGGAAACCGGTTTTGATTTCCAGAGGAGAATAATAATTTTGTCATACAGTTTTTCGTGAATTGCAGCGGGCGTTCCCTGAATCAGTTTGCCGACGGACGAAGGGGCGCTCACTTTTGTTTATTACTAGGGTTTATTTAAGAGATCGTTTTTGGCTCCTAATTGATTTCTTTTTCAGAATCTTCATTTATTCGATTTATACTGTTGTAAACGGGTTTGAATTTCTTCTTTTAACCTTGGAAGATAGAGGTCAGCTTTGACATCGTTCGGTTTTGGAGAGTCGGATAATCGTCATTCTTTTTTGCTTCATAATACCTATAAATATTGGTTATGCTTGATAATGCAAATTTCTATATTTAACGGAATTCCCAAAATCCCTTTCAATGGGTATTTTGATACCATAATTATGGGATATATTTATGTTGAAGAGCATGAAAAGCTGTGTAGTGGTGATTTATATAATAATTCGGTCTTCTTTCATCATGAGAACCGACCGAAGGGATAACCTGTAATCAAACAGAGAGGGGGCACGATTCACATCGTACTCCCTCCGCATCATCAACATCAAGAATGAGATTCAACAACCTCAATATGTATATTCCTTAAGAATGAAAAGACGTCGTTGATTAGTTTTCAACTACAACTGTTCGGTTTTTGTGATACTCTGACAGGTGAAAGGCTTTTTGAAGCGCATCGATGTAATCCAGCTTTTCCCAGGTGAATAACTCAACCTCTTTTTCAATCGGAGCGCTCAGGTAGCGGGAGGTGAATACTTTCTTTACTTTAGCCGGTTTGCGGCCTGTGTGGCCGTAAGCTGCTGTTTCTTTGTAGATTGGATTGCGTAGTTTCAGCCTTTCTTCGATAGCCTTAGGTCTCAGATCGAATAGCTTCTTGATTATCTGGGCAATCTCCGCATCTGTTTGGGCTACTTTTGATTTACCGTAGGTATTGACAAAGATGCTCACCGGTTCGGCGACTCCGATGGCGTAAGATACTTGTACCAATACTTCGTCAGAAATCCCTGCACCCACCAGGTTTTTGGCTATATGACGTGCCGCATAAGCGGCCGAACGGTCCACTTTGGAAGGGTCTTTACCTGAAAAAGCGCCACCTCCATGAGCTCCTTTTCCACCGTATGTGTCCACAATGATTTTTCGCCCGGTCAATCCGGTATCACCATGTGGACCACCGATTACAAACTTGCCGGTGGGATTGACGTGCAGAATCAGATCAGCATCGAATAAAGCCTGGACCCGATGTGGAAGTTGTGCGATGACGCGTGGCAATAAAATCAGCTTGATGTCATCGTGGATGATTTTTAGTATTTTTTCATCTGCAGCACGTTGGGCTTCCGGTGAATTGTCTTTCGGGGCGATAAATTCATCGTGTTGTGTGGAAACTACGATGGTGTGGATCCGTTTAGGAGTTCCGTCCTGAGTATATTCCACCGTAACCTGCGATTTGGCATCGGGTCTTAAATAGGTAATCTCTTTGTTTTCACGACGGATATCAGCCAGCTCCTGTAGCAAGAGGTGGGACAATTCCAGTGAAAGCGGAATATAGCTGTCGGTCTCATTGGTCGCGTAACCAAACATCATCCCCTGGTCGCCTGCTCCCTGATTAATAGGGTCTTCGCGCTCTACGCCACGGTTGATGTCCTGCGATTGCTCGTGGATGGCTGAAAATACACCGCATGAATCCCCGTCGAATTTGTACTCGCTTCGGGTGTATCCGATTTGATTGATAACTCCTCTGGCTACTTCGGGAAGATCGATATAAGCCTGTGATTTGACTTCTCCGGCCAGGATAACTTGTCCGGTTGTAACCAGCGTCTCGCAGGCTACTTTTGAATTCGGGTCTTGTGCGAGGAATTCGTCGAGAATAGCGTCAGAGATTTGGTCGGCAACTTTGTCAGGATGCCCTTCCGAAACGGATTCGGATGTGAATAGATAGCTCATTTTCTAAAGTTTTTTTGGAATATAATTATGATAAGATTTGTGCGGCAAGTCACTCCTGAGTGGAGGATAATGTCTTGGCAGACATGTAAGATTTACAGTACAAAGTTGCGGATATTCAACGGGGGATAAAATACCTATTTTTCAGTATATTGATACCATAATCAGGGTATTTGGTCAGGGGTGTTTATTCAATCTTTAGTAATCGGATTGCTTAAAGTGTCCTGTAATAAAAAAGCTGCAAAAGGATAGGCTCCTTTATGCAGCTTTTGGGAAATAATAGAACAGGATTTCATCTTTACTGACTATTGCAGCTTAAGCTCTTTCAAATATTGGGGAGCGTAAAATTCGTTGAGATTCGGTTGATTTCTGACGACCCTGGTTTCCTGCAAATAGGCCAGGGTAGCCTGATTGGCTTTTACTGTAGCTGAATCCAGATTAATGCTTACATGACTTTTCCGGATAACGTTAATCAGGACATCTTTCGGGAGTTTAAACTCTTTCGTGACTATATCCGCAGCTTCCTGGGGATGCTCTTTAGCCCACCGTTGGGCTTTG
>JAUZOF010000324.1 GCA_030706585.1 Bacteroidota bacterium | reverse complement strand
TCTTCTTCGCTGGAGTTGCGGTACAGAATATTAACCGCACCAGCCGCACCCATTACAGCAATCTCTGCATTCGGGTAAGCGAAGTTCACATCACTACCGGTATGCTTGCTCGACATCACGATATATGCGCCACCGTAAGCCTTGCGGGTGATGATGGTAATCTTCGGTACGGTAGCCTCCACGTAAGCGTAAACGATTTTCGCACCGTGGCGGATGATACCGTTTTGCTCCTGAAGCGTTCCCGGAAGGAAGCCCGGTACATCTTCGAAAGTAATAATCGGAATATTGAAACAGTCGCAGAAACGGATGAAACGAGCACCTTTGTCCGAAGCATCAATGTCAAGTACACCGGCATAAAATGCAGGTTGGTTAGCCACGATACCGACAGTCTTTCCACCCATGCGGGCAAAACCTACCACGATATTCTGTGCAAAGCCCGGCATTACTTCGAAGAAATATTTATCGTCAACAACTGCTTCAATCAGTTCTTTGATGTCGTAAGGTTTGTTCGGGTCAGCCGGTACGATGTCGTTCAGGCTGACATCTTCGCGGGTTACGTCGTCCATCGTTGGCTCCACCGGCGCATCTTCCATGTTGTTGGAAGGCAGGAAGCTCAACAGTTCGCGTACCATCATCAGCGTCTCCTCTTCGGTGTTGCCCATGAAGTGAGCCACCCCACTCTTCGTGCTGTGGGTAACGGCCCCACCGAGCTCTTCTTTGCTTACATCTTCGTGCGTAACGGTCTTCACTACATCCGGACCGGTCACAAACATGTGGCTTTTCTCCTTCACCATAAAGATAAAGTCGGTCAACGCAGGCGAATAACAAGCACCACCGGCACATGGGCCAAGGATCACAGAAAGCTGTGGAATTACCCCTGAGGCAATGGTATTCTGGAAGAAGATATCACCGTATCCTGCCAAGCTGGAAACACCTTCCTGGATACGCGCACCACCCGAGTCGTTCAACGCGATAACCGGAGCACCCATCTTGAGCGCCATTTTCTGAAGCTTCACGATTTTATCGGCATTGGTACGGCTCAATGAACCGCCAAACACGGTGAAGTCATACGCGTAAACGTACACCAGACGGCCATCAACCTTACCATAACCCGATACAATACCGTCTCCCGGGATTTTGGTTTTGTCCATGCCGAAGTTGGTACACTTGTGCACCACAAACTTATCCAGCTCTACGAAAGTGCCTTTATCAAGCAACACGTCGATGCGTTCGCGAGCCGTCAGTTTACCCGACTGGTGTTGTTTAACGATTTTATCTGATCCGCCGCCCAATTCGGCTACGCGGTTTTTCTCAATGAATTTATTATGAATTTGAGCAATCTTACTCATTGTTTTTCGCTTTAGTTGTTATCAAATAATAATTGCCGGGATAAATTAGTTCAGCGTAATCAGGGTTTGGTCGCTGTTGATTGCGTCGCCCTCTTTCACGAGAATATCCTTGATGGTACAGGTTTTCTTCACCTTGTATTCACTCTGCATCTTCATCGCTTCAATCACGATAACAGGCTGGCCGGCTTCTACCTCGGTGCCTTTATCCACCAGGATTTTCACCACTTTACCCGGCATTGGCGAGTAGATGCGGTCCTGAGATTCATCCGTATCGTCTTTGCGGCGGTTACGCAAGTATTTAGCCTGGTTATCAACAATCTCCACCGGGAAGCTGTTGAAAGCCGTATTTACGGTATATTTCTTGCCATTCTCTGCACGTTTCAATTCAGCTGTAAAGGATTTGCCATTGTTCAAAATAGAGCAAATGCCGTTTTCGGCCATTACTACATCGAGTTCGTACGTCTTCTCGTCAATTTTGATGACCACTTTATTGTCGTCTTTGCTAACGAGTTCGACGTTGGCAATTCTGTCTCCGATATGTATTTCCATAATCTTAAATGCTTTTTTCGTTGAAAAATAATTGAGGGAAAGATCGGCTTAAATGCGAACCATCCCGTTACGTTTACCAAACTCCCTCCAGCGACTGATAGGCAAGTTGTCGGCAGTTTTGGGTGCATTCTCTTCCAGATTAACGAGGTAATCCATATAAGCGGCAATAATTGCCACGTCTTCATCTTCATCCTTTGAAACCTCATATTGAGTCTTCAACAGTGTTTCGCTGTTTTTCTCGATGAAGTGGGTATTGTATTTGCCCTGTACAAAATCAGGCGTATCCATGATTTTACGCAGGTAGCTGATGTTGGTCTTGATACCGGTAATCTTATATTCAAATAAGGTACGGCGCATACGCTCAAGCGCGTACTCACGGGTCACCGCCCAAACGATGAGTTTACCAATCATCGGGTCATAGTGCATCGGGATTTCATATCCTTCATACACGTAGCTGTCCACCCGGGTTCCGATGCCCAGAGGTTCGGTCAGTTGCTTAATTACACCCGGACTCGGCATAAAGTTATTTTCAGAATCTTCGGCACAGATACGGCACTCAATAGCGTGACCGCGTTGCACCACGTCGGATTGTTTCAATCTCAGGGGAGCTCCGTTTGCCACGTGAATCTGCTCTTTCACCAGGTCAACGCCCAACACCTCTTCGGTAATAGGGTGCTCTACCTGCAAACGGGTATTCATTTCGAGGAAATAGTAGTTCAGGTTATCGTCCACGAGGAATTCGATGGTTCCGGCACCCACATAATTGACGGCAGCAGCAGCAGCAACCGCTTTCTCACCCATTTCCTGACGCAAAGCCTCAGTCATCAACGGAGAAGGGCTCTCCTCTACGATTTTCTGATGACGTCGTTGTACCGAACATTCGCGTTCGCACAGATGAATAATATTGCCGTGCTTGTCGCCCAAAATCTGGAACTCGATATGGTGCGGCGATTCAATGTATTTTTCAATATAAACGGTTTCGTCACCGAAAGAAGACATCGCTTCTGATTTTGCAGTATTGAAAGCGTTTTCAATTTCATTTTCCTGGCGAATCAGACGCATCCCTTTACCGCCACCTCCGGCTGAAGCCTTCAACATAACGGGAAGACCGATGGATGCGATTACGGATTTCACCTGTTCGAGGTTTTCCATATTCTCCTGAGTGCCCGGTACAACAGGTACTCCTGCTTCAATCATCGTCTGACGGGCAGAAATCTTATCCCCCATCTTAATCATCGCCTCGGCGCTTGGACCTATGAAAATAATATTTTCAGCTTCGCAACGGCGAACAAATTCTGCACTTTCTGAAAGGAATCCATATCCGGGGTGAATGGCATCCGCACCAAAGCATTTTGCAGCTTCGATGATACGGTCAATCACCAGATAACTTTCTTTGGAAGGAGCTGGACCGATACAGCATGCCTCATCAGCATAAAATACGTGACGCGATGTACGGTCGGTTTCGGAATAAACAGCAACTGTTTTAATTCCCATCTCTTTACAGGAGCGCATTACACGAATGGCAATCTCGCCTCTGTTAGCTACCAAAATCTTTTTAATCATACCTTGTCTGAGTTTAGTATTATGTATCTCAAACGACACACCTAATACAGCTTGTTGAATTGTTCAAAAAAAGCGATGCAAAATTAAGTGTTTTTGCTCTCCGAAGTGTTAAACGGCCATTTTTTTTGCACACAACAAACCAAAAGTGTGCAGAAAACAACTTTTAAAACCTTATTTACAGCGCCTTATGCAGGAAAATATTTTTTAAGCAACCAGGCTGTTTTTTCCTCACTCTATAGCTTTTCCATTCAAAAACAGACCACTACAAAGATTGAAACTAAATAACAACCTCTTTTTTCAGCTCTGTTCACATAAAAAATGCCGTTTCCCCTTTCAATTGAGGGAAACAGCATCTTCGTTATATCAAATCCATACCTTTAAGCAAATCTCAATTCCCGGCCACGGCAATTTTCGTTGATTTGTCCGTTTTCATATGCGATTATTCCATTAACAAATGTCTTTTCGACCTTCGCTTTAAATGCAGTTCCTTCAAATGGAGACCAGCCACATTTGTATAATATATTGGACGGAGAAACGGTCCATTCGCTATCCGGATTCACCAGTACCAAATCGGCAAAGTAGCCTTCACGGATAAATCCACGTTTTTCCACCTTATATAATGTAGCCGGTGCATGACACATCTTTTCAATCACTAATTCTGTTGTAAACTCGCCTTGTGCTGATAATTCCAGCATAGCGACTAACGAGTGTTGCACCAATGGACCACCTGATGCAGCCTTGAAGCATGAGCCCTCTTTTTCAGCAAGTAAATGCGGTGCGTGGTCGGTAGCCACTACGTCCAGGCGACCATTTCTCAGGGCCTGAATCAGAGCTTCCTTATCGAAATTGCTCTTGATGGAAGGGTTCCACTTGATACGGTTGCCATATTTTTCGTAATCGCAATCATTAAACCACAAGTGATGTACACACACCTCGCCGGTAATTTTCTTTTCGGAAAGCGGTTTGTTTTCAAACAACGCCATCTCCTTGCCTGTAGATAAGTGGAGTACATGCAGACGGGTTCCGCATTTAGCTGCCAATTCCACAGCTTCGGATGACGAACGGTAACAAGCCTCCTCATCACGAATCAGCGGATGGTATTTTACCGGCAAATCCTCACCGTAAAGTGTTTTGTATTTAGCAATATTAGCCTGGATAACTTCCTCTTTCTCACAGTGTGTTGTAATCAGCATTTCCACTTCAGAGAAAATCCGGGTCAGCGCATCCCTGTTATCCACCAGCATATTTCCGGTAGAAGAACCCATGAATACCTTTACCCCACAGGTTCTTTTCGGGTCAGCCTTTTTCACCTCGTCAAGGTTATCATTGGTCGCTCCTATATAAAAGGAATAGTTTGCCACCGAAACCTCTGCCGCCCGGTCAAACTTCGCATTCAACGCCTCAATAGTAGTTGTTTGCGGTTTGGTGTTGGGCATATCCATAAAAGAGGTAACACCGCCGGCTACGGCAGCACGTGACTCTGTGGTCAAATCACCTTTCTGTGTCAGCCCCGGCTCACGGAAATGTACCTGATCATCAATTACTCCGGGAATTAACCATTTACCTGTAGCATCAATGATAGTCGCATTAGCTACTTCTGCATCAGCCGGAATTTCGCCTTTATAAATAGCTGAGATTATATCGTTTTCCACCAATACAGAACCGACAAAACGGCTTCCTTCATTGATGATGGTTGCATTTTTGATTAGAGTTTTCATTTTCAGTATAAGTTATTAAATAAGGTCCTATTCATATTTATCAGTTGAAGAAAACCGATAAATATCAACATCTATAACTGTGTTAGTCAAATATAAGAATCTTATTATATTCTGATTAAATCCAAGTGAAAGTGTTGACTCTACAGGATTTACATCAATATCTAAAACAATCTGAAGTATAGATCTCAGATTAAAATCAGCTTTCAGCTCATTAATAATTTCGATTCTATCTACT
>JAUZOF010000323.1 GCA_030706585.1 Bacteroidota bacterium | reverse complement strand
CATAACGGAGTGCTCTTCCTAGACGAGCTTCCTGAGTTCAATAGGCAGGTGCTGGAGGTGATGCGCCAACCGCTGGAAGACCGGAAGATCAGCATTTCGCGAGCCCGTTTTGCAGTGGAATATCCCGCCAGCGTCATGCTGATTGCCTCGATGAATCCTTGCCCATGCGGTTATTACAACCATCCGGAGAAGGAGTGCGTCTGCGGACAGGGCATGGTGCAGAAGTACCTGAACCGCATCTCCGGTCCGCTGCTCGACCGCATTGATATTCACATCGAAATAGTTCCTGTTCCCTTTGAGAAAATATCCGACAGTCGTCCGGCTGAGCCAAGCGAATACATCCGGGAAAGGGTAATTAATGCCCGGAAGATACAGGAAGAGCGATTTGTAGAGACTGAAGGCGTCTATTGCAATGCACAAATGAGTACCAAGCTGCTGAATACCTATGCGTTGCCCGACGAAGCCGGTATGGCTCTGCTCAAGAATGCGATGAACCGCCTCAATCTTTCGGCCCGTGCTTACGACCGCATCCTGAAGGTATCGCGTACTATTGCCGATCTGGAAGGTAGCGAAAAGGTTTTATCACATCACGTGGGAGAGGCGATTAACTACCGGAATCTTGACCGTGAAGGCTGGGCTGGATAGTCCGTTTTTTTGTCACGGAAAAGCAAAAACCGTTTTGTAGATTAAATTCTTTGCATTACATTTGCATCACTTTCGAAGGATTTTCCTTTGAATCGGTCCTATAGCTCAGTTGGTCAGAGCATCTGACTCATAATCAGGGGGTCCTTGGTTCAAGCCCAAGTGGGACCACAATTTTAAAGCGTAAGCGCCTAGTTATCTTCTAGATAGTTGGGCGCTTTTTTGTTTTTGGGCAAACTCCATACGTACAGTAGCGCAACTATTCATGTTAACTTCTCTTATTGCATTTCCGTTTCTCTCTCCGCATAGTTCCATCTTAACCAAATCTCATTCTCAGTCATCATCCCGGGCGTTGATATATCATTAAGATAGTCACCTTTATGCTTAAGCATAATTCAGATATTGCTTTTGTGCTGGAGATATAGTGTTGTTACATAGATAATACAGTCTTATATAAAACTGTAATAACACTGTGATATCTTACTTTATAGTATGCTTATTGTAGGTTAATGATATATTATGACCAGGACTAAAGGGGATCTGTAAGCACAGCATTACATGTGGCTTTAACTCTGTAATGTTGGAATGAATGCGAATTTCGGGGCTTGATGAATCCCGGGTAACAACCATTGTATTTCCAGATTTGTTATTCAGGTAAAGGGATAAGGAGTTTTTCAGTTTATGTCTTACAATCTAAATCATCGCCGCCATGAAAACGATTCTACTATTTCTGATAGCTACATTTGGCCTGATTGTGATTTGTTTCGGCCAGAATAACCAGCTCGTATTGAAAAGCAAAACCCACGACAAGATTGTGATTGTACCTGAAGGAAAGAAGGTCAAAGTCATTGATAATGGAGGGAAAACGCATGCAGGTAAAATATCCGTTTACACCGATTCAATTGACGGAATAAGCCTTCTGGTCGTAGGTAAAGATACGTTGGGGATTAATGAAATCTCAGCCATAAAAGTTCGACCGCTGCTTACGAAAATGTCGGGAGGAGTACTAACTGCCGGTGGTGGAAGTCTCACCATTTTTGGCCTGTATGTTGTTATTGCCGGATTAGGCCTTACAGGGGATTGGGCTGATATGGAAGGGTTTATAAAAGCATTGGCTGTCATACTGGGTGGTGGACTGGCTTTTGCGGGAGTACTGGTCACAACAGCCGGAATAGTCTTGTGGAAGACATTCTTCAAAAAGTATCCTTCTTCCAAGTGGGAGTATCAGTTCAGACATGTTGTCGGGAGAGGGATGGTCCAATCTCCCGTCAGCGGAAGCAGTCAGTAATGATTCTTATTTTTCAGGGAATAATGCCGTAGTTTGTTCTCAATAACTGATTACGGCTTTTTTTATGCGGGTTGAGGTAGTTGTGTAAAATTCCATCCGGTTTGTACTTTTGGGTGTAGCGGTTTTTTAACCGCTGATTTGAATTCCCTGTTCGCTATAGGTGTGATAGCCGTAGTTCGTTAATTTGGCGAAAGCTCTGCTTACGTCATTGCTAAAAGCCTCCCGACTTGCAAAATATGCGATAGCAAAATACGAAAGCAGTTTCAGTTCAATATCCGGAGTTGCTTTCTGCATTATGCATGGATGTGACCTTCAAAAAACATTTGAACAATCTTCTATTTTAATTTCTTTGCATAGTCACTAGGATTAACATTAAACTCATCTTTAAAACATTTGCGAAAATAACTGGAACTACTGATTCCTACCATTGACATTATTTCAGTCAATGTATATTGTCCTGTAACGATTAATTCCTCTGCTTTGCGCATCTTGATTTTAAGGACAAACTTATTAATTGAAAGACCTGTTAAAGTTTTGATTTTACGGTATAACGTAGAACGACTCATAAACACCACATCGGTTAAAGTCGCTATATTTATTTCTTCGTGTTCAATATTCTCCTCTACAAATGAAGTCAGTTTGATTATAAACTCTTTATCTAATCTATTCATTGATTCATTTGTCAATTCTGATTTCGTCAAAATAGAGTTGGCAAATGAAGCCGCCATTTTCTTCCTGGATTCCAATAAGTTTGAAACTCTACTTTTCAAAAGATCAGCACTAAAAGGCTTGGTAATATACGAATCGGCTCCTACTGAATATCCTGTAGTTTTATCCCGAATAGAATCTTTAGCCGTAAGTAATATAAATGAGATATGGCTTGTTTGAACATCGTCTTTGATTTTACTGCAAAATTCAATACCATCCATCACTGGCATCATGATATCGCTTATTATAATATCCGGGGATTTTGCAATAGCTATTTCAAGCCCTTCCTGCCCATTATTGGCTGTGATTACATGAAAAGAGTCTGAAAAAACATCTGTTATATAAGCTTGTATATCCTGATTATCTTCAACAATAAGCAATATCGGTTTCGTTTCAAATGATTCAGTAGCATATGGCTCATTTTCCTGTAAATGAGATGCTTCAGAGTATAATCCAGTCCGGGCTAATCTGACACGAAACATCGTTCCCTCATTTAGTTTGCTTTCTACATATATCTCCGCTTCATGCAGTTTAACCAGACTTTTTACAATAGCCAATCCGATGCCTGACCCCGCAGCCTGAAATTCGCTGTCGGCCTGAAAATAGCGATCAAAGATATGTGGTAATGTCTTAGGCTCAATTCCACATCCAGTATCTTTTATTTCAATTTCAATATAGTTACCATTGTCTACGTTTAAGTTTCTCAAACCAATACTCACACTTCCTTTTTTTGTGTATTTCAGTGCATTTGAGATAAGATTATCAAGAATAATCATTATTACCTCAGGATCATAAACAAGTTCGAAATTCCCTTCTTCTACAACACATTGAATCCGGACATTCTGATTTCTGTTCAATTCTTTGTATTTCAATGCTATTTCGTGTATTTGGTTGGAAAGATCCGACTGTAAAACACAAAGTTTTCTGTTTTGAGTTTCTGTTTTTCGAAATTCAAGAATCTGATTTACAAGATCAAGCAAGCGGGATGCATTTTTGTAAATCATGGTAATCTTCTTCTTGTAATTCTCATGTAAATTCATATCGTTTACAAAATCTTCCAACGGTCCAATGATTAAGGTCAGAGGAGTTCTTAGCTCATGTGTTATGTTCGTAAAAAAGCGAAATCGTTCATCATTCAGGTTTTGCTGTTGTAAAGAATGTTGTTTTTCGAGGTATAAAGAATTTTCCAGTTGGAGTCGACGTTTGTATAATCGAATAAAATAAAATCCTGTGTATAAAACGATAATAGTGTAGAGTACTTTGGCCCACCAGGCTAGCCAAAACGGAGGTGAAATGGAAATAGATAAGTTTGAAGTGGCATCGATCCATTGCTGATTTTTATATCGTGAGCGCAAATGAAAAGTGTAATTGCCCGGAGGTAGATTTTGAAAAGTAACCTGCTTTGAATTCTGAACATCATACCATACGTTCTCAAACCCTTCCAGCATATAACTGAATTCAATCCGATTATTGTACGAATAATCAAGTACATTGAAAAATACAGTAAAAGTGTTTTGGTTATATCGTAGTTGTATCGGATTGATTGTACTATACAATGCTTCCTGGTTCTGTAAACTATTCATATTGCCAATTACTTTGAAATCTGTAATCGAAGCCGTTGGGAATGTGCGCCTTTTGGCAATTTCATCGGGCTTAAAATAACAGACACCATTGTCTGAACCCAAGTAAATCACCCCGTCATCTGATTTAGCAACAGCTCCCACTCTGAAGTCACCCATAGGGATACCATCAAAATGGTCGTAATTTACGTAAGATTTATTTTCAGGATTGAGGCAGCAAATACCCGAATTTGTCCCCAACCAAATCTGCCCGTGCGAATCCTCTGTGATGGAATTTACAGATGAATTCTTCAACTCCTGTTTAATATCAAAAGTGTCACATTCCTGATTCTTCCAGCTACTGAACATCAATAAATTCTCGCCTGTAGCAACCCACATTCTCTTCTTAGAGTCGTAATAGAATTGGTTTATACATGCAGTACTATTAGTGCCTATAGATCTGATTTTTCTGAATGATTTATCAAAAATGGTGATTTGCCCCTTTAATGTGCCTACCCATATATTGCCGTATATATCTTGTGAGAGTGCATGAACCATATTCGCAACATTGTCTGAATTATGAACTAATTTCCATTCGATGTGGTTGCCGGAATAATTATAGATATAAAGGCCGTTATTTGTTCCAATGTAAATTCTTTTAAATTTGTCCTCAAAAAAACAATTTACTTCGGTGCTTTTGCATTTGAACAAGGCTGACATGTTATTGAAAGACTTGTTTTTGAGGCTATAGCGATATATTTTACCACCATAAGCTCCAAACCAGATATTATTCTCAGAATCAGCAAAGGTGGAAATGATTAAATCTGTCACAACATTGTTGGAATGGTTGTAGTTATTGATTTTAGTATTGTTCCGAAAAACGTCGATACCACCTCCGTAAGTGGCAACCCATAAAGCCGAGTTTTTGTCAATAGTTAGTCCGGAAACAACCGGATGGCTCAGGCTATTCATATTATTGATAACCGGATTGTAATTGTAGGATTGAAACGGAAGATTGTTGTTGGCATAAAAATTAATTCCCCCATCAGTTGCTATCCATACATTGTCGTAAGAGTCGTGAAAAATAGAATTTATATTTGCATGAGAAAGCTGATCAACTTCATAACCTGCTTTTATATGCTCAAATGTAACTTTTGAAAGTGATTTTGTGAAAAAGAACTGTTTTAAATCTAATATATTCACTCCCCCATTCACAGTTCCGATAAATAACTTTTTATCATTACTT
>JAUZOF010000322.1 GCA_030706585.1 Bacteroidota bacterium | reverse complement strand
CCCGATAGCTATCGGGAGGGTGGGGCTTCTTTAAAATAACTTCGCAATACAATCGGTCAGGCTCTCTTCCCAATAAGGAACAGTGATGCCGAAAGTTGTTTTTATTTTTTTCTTGTTTAATACGCTGTAGTGCGGGCGTTTCGCTTTCGTAGGATAGTCTGCTGTTTCTAAAGGAGAAACTTTACACTGGATGCCGACCAGCTTGTGGATTTTTCTGGCAAAATCATACCAGCTACACACTCCTTCATTTGAATAGTGGAATACACCCGGTACAAAACCCTTTTCTTCTGCAAAGACCACCATCTTCATCAATACTTCTGCCAAATCAGCAGCATAAGTTGGTGTTCCCACCTGATCAAAGATCACACCCAAAGTGTCGCGCTCTTTGCCGAGTCGCATCATCGTTTTTACGAAGTTGTTTCCGTAGCTGGAATATAACCAGGCAGTACGCACCACAGCCGAATCAGGACAAGCCGCCATTAATGCCTGTTCACCTGCCAGTTTGGTTTCACCGTAAACAGACTGCGGGCAAACCGGATCGCTCTCCACGTAAGGACGATAGTTCTGTCCGTCAAATACGTAGTCAGTAGAAACGTGGAGCACTTTAGCGCCATGCGCAGCGGCTGCTTCTCCCAGGTTGCGAACAGCATCCCGATTGATTTTGGCACAGAATTCTGGCTCATCTTCCGCTTTATCTACAGCAGTATAAGCCGCACAATTGATGAGGTAATTGATCCCGTTCGCTGCGACAAAATCAGAAACGGCTTCTTTGTCACAAATATCCAATGCATCGACATCTGTGAAGAGAAAAGCGAATTGCGGATATTTGGCCGACAATTCCTGAAGCTCGCTGCCTAACTGACCGTTAGCTCCGGTAACCAATATTTTACTCATTGTATTTTGTTTGTCTTAATTACATATTCTGGATTCAAGAGAGTAACATCCACTCATTCCTTCAATCCCTCAATCAATCATTCCTTATCTAATTCTCCGGCCCGGTCTTCCTTGTATTTATCCGATAAAAGTCCCAGGAAAGTAGAAATTTGTTTGATAGCCTTCATTGTCTCTTCCGATACTGACTGTCCTTTCAGACGCAACATCAGCACACCATACAAGGCCGAAAAACAAGTCTCAATCTCACCGGTCTGGAGCTCTCCGGCACGGGCACGCAGCTCCACGATAAACGGCAACGTCTTATAGTAAGCCGCTACATAAAAAGGCTCTTTATTGGAATGTATAAGTTGAAGGTGCAGGTCGGTCAGGTCAATGATTACGTTCTGGTTAATCTGCAAATGACCGCTTTGCTGTTTATCCTCGCGGCGCATCATGTCGATCAGACTTTCATACCAGTCACGAATCTCTTTTTTAGCCTCTTCCGGCTGATCGAATTTATCGATAATTCCGGACTGTATTTTATCTAAATCCAGGCCGTTGGCTCTTATTAAATCTTCAATCTGCCACATGTAAAGCAGATATTCTGCGATATTCTCTTTTTTCTTCTGACGGGCTATGATCATGCAGGGTCTCTTCTTATTTCAACGGAAACAGGTTCCTTGGTAAAATGGGTGCAATACTCCGAAATAGCTGCATAAAAATCTTTATCCTGCATCCCCAATTGGCGGCAAGCCAGACGGGCACCGTTAAGGTTTTGCAGGAAATATTCATCACAAACCTCGATCGGATAATGTCCGAAACGGGTTTTAAGCATCAGTTGGCCATCAACATATTCGGTGTCGTGAGCCTTATAGGGCATGCCGGTAATATCGTCGCGCAGCAGGGCGGTAAGATTCTCCAGCGGCATATCTTCTTCGAAGTAGATACATTTCCCATCACGGTCAATGCGCTCAATCAAAGTCTTGAAGCTCTCCAGATAGCTTTCAAAGGCAGGGAAAGATTCGCATTCGTCCCAAATCAGGTTGGTCAGCAATGCAATCTGCGGTTTGTAGAACAGGTGCAGCGGCCGGGGTTCTATGGGCGAAGTACTGAACTCATCGCCTTCCAGCAAAGCAATCCGGTTGTCGTAACTCAAATGGATGGAGGAAGAGGTTCCTTTCATTTCATTAAGAGCCACATAATCGAATGCAATCTTGTGCTTTTTCAGGGCAAACATCATCATCGACATGATGCTGCTTTTTCCTTTGCTACCGCTTACGACAAAACGAACCTTATTTTTATTCTGATGATAGATGAATTCCGGAAACGACATCACCAACAGTCCTTTTTCATAAGCACGGGCCAGTTCCGGATTCGATTTATCCAGGTGCATTGCCGGTACAACTACGTCAATACCTTTTACGAGCATCTCCGTATCCCAATCCATTCGTTCTGGGAGGAGGTCATGCTGAGCCAACAACTTGCGTTGCTCTTCCGGAATGACAATGTCAGAACCGGTTACGTGATACCCCTTTTTCTGGAGGGCCACGGCAAGCTGGCACATCGTGTAATCTCCGATGGAAATAATATGGATACGTTTCATCAAAATCGAATTAATCATCACAACGAATAAGTCCGGACATAGAAACATCCGAAAAAACCCGTCCCAATCAGTTTTACAGCAAAAAACAACACCTTTTTTAACGATCAATAATCTGTGTCACAACAGTTATTGCTAAATTTGGGTGCAAAAATAATACTTATAATGCAGTTAACCCTTATACAGTCCGGTTTTTTTTATTGTACGGGAGGCGCCATGTTCGGAGTTATTCCCCAAAAAATCTGGAGAAAACGTTATCCGGCCTATGGAGAAATGTGTCGACTGAGCACAAATATGCTATACGTAGAGATGGGTGGCAGGAAGATTGTGGTCGATACAGGTACAGGTGTAAAATATCCGGAGCGTTGTAAAAGTTATGGCTTTGAAAATGTGACAAATCCCGCAGTGGCATTATCCTCACTGGGTGTCCCTCCCGATGAGGTAACTGATGTCATACTAACCCATCTGCATTTTGACCATTGCGGCGGCTGCACGGGTATTGAAAAAGAAGAAAAACTAAGTATTACTTTCCCCAAAGCTATTCACTGGGTCAGCCGGAAGCAATGGGAACACGCGCAAAACCCCACTTTGCTGGACGAGGACGCCTACTGGCCGGAGAATGTAAGCCCGTTGGAGGATGCCGGACTGATAGGCCTGGTCGAACAAGACAGCGAAATCTACCCCGGTGTAAAGCTCGAACTCTACAATGGCCATACCCCCGGACAAATTGTTCCCGTCTTTGAACTCAATGGATTACGATATTGTTTTACTGGTGATGTGATACCTACATCGGCACACCTCTCCACCTTGTGGATCTCGGCATACGATATCTACCCGGTGGATTCGGTTAATGAAAAACTGAGATTATTGAACAACGCTGTGGTTGACAACCGGATACTCATCACATCTCATGATACTGACACCCTGGCTTTTACCATCCGGAAAGTGTCTGATTATTATAAGTTGAAGAACGAAATCGCCATTCGTTTATGTAAAATATAATAAAACGGAACCGTAACGGAATCGTTTGAGAAAAATTGCACTACCTTTGCATTATATCGTTTTTTAAGGATGAAAAAGTTATTGATGATAGGAATATTCTGTTGCTCCATTCTGCTGGCAAGCGGAGTGCCGACACAGACGCAACCGGCGAAACCCTCTCCGGACCGCGACAATGTAACTATGGTCATACAGGTAGTGGGGAACAGAATCAGCATTCAAAACGCAGTACCAAACTCTATTGTAGAGATTTACAGTGTATTGGGCGTCAAACTGAAACAATACCGCTTACCTCAGGCCGACGAAGAGTATATAATCGAATTACCGAAAGGCTGTTATATCCTCAAGTCGGACAATATCGTTCGCAAGATTGCCATAAAATAAATATGATCAGACCCTGTTGCTTCGACAATGGGGTTTTTCTTTGTAAAAAAAAGAGCCTGAAAGATTTTCGCTTTCAGGCTCTTTTTGCATGTACTTATTTAATCTCAATCACCCGGATGGGGTTCGTTTTGGCTTCTTCTCGTTTTGGAATATGAATCGTAAGGATTCCTTTTTCGTATTTCGCTACGATGTTTTCACTGTCAGCTACATTCGGCAGGGTGAATGAGCGACTGAAAGACTGGTAACTGAATTCACGACGTGTGTATTTGCCCTCTTCTTTAGTCTCTTTCTCATTCTTCTTTTCTGAAGAAATTGTCAATACATTGTGATTCAACTCAATCTTAAAGTCTTCTTTGACCATGCCCGGTGCGGCCAGTTCCACATCGAAAGCTGCTCCCGATTCGCGAATGTTGACTGATGGCAGCGTGGTATTGGTCAATGAGTAATTCTGGTTAGACCAATCCATCCAATCGCGGTTGAAGAAGTCGTTAAAGAAACTTGGTAAGTTTGGGAAGAAATCATCCCTCTTAATCAGTGACATAATAACCTCCTATTTTAATGGTTTGACTTAGATTTTGGTGAACCGAAGTTCACTTAAACAAATTCAAATTACGTGCCAAATCCACTTGTACACAGGAATAAAAACAAGACTCCTGAAGAGGCTTTTTCAGGAGCTCTGATTTAAATCTAATTATCCAATATTAAACGGATTAACTGTCAATATTACAACCCTGAGCTGCAAAAATGACAGCTTTATATTTTCATCTGACAAATACCCATCGGTCCTTTCCTGACAACTCTTCAGCAAAAGCATATCCTTCCACGTCAAAAGCTTTCAGGTGTTCAGGTTCTGTCAGTCGGTTTTCGATAATGAAACGGGCCATCATGCCGCGGGCTTTCTTCATATAGACGGTGATGGGCTTCGGTTTTCCGTCGCGCATCTCTACAAACTCGAAGTCAATGATGCGGGCTTTTATATTTTTACGATGAATAGATTTGAAATATTCCTGCGAAGCCAGATTAATCAGCACCGGCTCTTCGTCAGCTTGAGACTTAAGCACTTCATTGAGGTTTTTCGTAATCTTGTTATCCCAAAACTCATAGATATTTTTCGCTTTGACTGTATCGAGTTTGATGCCCATTTCGAGACGGTAAGGCTGAATCAGGTCAAGCGGACGAAGTACACCGTAAAGCCCGGACAGCATTCGCAAATGTCCCTGAGCGAATTGAATATCTTCAGGAGTCAGCGTTTTTGCTTTAAGTCCGCTATAGACTTCTCCATTGAAAGCAAACACAGCCTGCTTTGCATTCTGCAGAGTGAAGGGCAAATGCCACAGCTTGTACCGCTCAAAGTTAAGCGAAGCAATCTCCCGGCTCACGTTATAGAGTTTCATCAGGTCTGGCACTTCGATATCGCGTAGTCGCTTGATCAATGCAGAGGATTGCTTCAGATAATCGGGTTGTGTAAAGACTTCAACCGGAGCGGTCGTTTTAAAATCGAGATTCTTGGCGGGGGATATGACAATTAGCATAGTTTTTAGTTTGGGGAAATAACGGTTAGAATATGGGCTTGGTTCAATGCTCACCAAACAAACATTGTCTCTCTTGAATTTG
>JAUZOF010000321.1 GCA_030706585.1 Bacteroidota bacterium | reverse complement strand
CACAGAAGGATCAACAGGAGTGAATAAATTCTGGTTCGTGCCATGGGTTTTAAGGTTTTCAAATCAAAGAGTCCGGTTTTGCGCCGGACTCTTTGATTGATGTGTAGAAACTAAACCGGCCGGTCGATAAACCGACCGATTCAGAGATAAGTTCAAATAATGCTATTTGTTGGCTTACTGTTGTTTGAATCCATAACCGTTGGTAAATCCGCCGGTTGACAGGATATTCGGAGTGAATGGCCACAAATAAATAGGAGCTTTTGAATAATCATAATCGTAGAACAGATAATCATAATACTCTTTAGAATTTGTGACTAACAATGCTCCCCAGTTTACTTTTGTGTATCCAGCAGAAGTCAAACTTGCGGCTTCTGTCCCACTTGGATCAATATAGTTGAACAGACCTTTGATAGCCAGGTTCGTATTGGTATTGGCATATTTAAATGTTAAGTTAGCCTTAGCAGCAATAGCTTCCCAATCATCATTCTGACCGCGCCAACTTGGATAAAGAACAGGATCGTTTTCACTACCGGCAGGACATTGTGTTGTCAAACGATAGCCATAGGTTGTTTTTGCATCTAACAACTTTGTCCATACATAGCTTGAAATCGTGTTCCCATTGCTAAATGTGTAATAACCATTTGCTTTAAGACCCTGTATCATGCTATTTGTAAGGTCTTTGATGTTCTTGATTGCTTCAGGCAGCAAACCTGTACGGATCAGAGTCCAGCGACGGTCTCCTTCGCCGGCGAATTCAAAACCACGTTCAGTAATAATAGCCTTAAACATACTTCCACAAGATGAAATGAATGCATCTGTGTTTGCTTGCCCTGTCGGGAAAGAACGTTCACGGATTTTTGCCAAATAGGTTTTTGCTGACACATCATCGCCTGTAATAGTACAAGCTTCGGCATAAGCCAGATAAATTTCGGCCAATCTCATATACGGACCATGAATACCAGATGTACGTTGTGAATTTACATATGGGGCAGCCATACGGTTTTCATCCCATTTGTTCATGGTTATACCTCCACCTTCGGCTTTTGAATTTGGAGTAAAAGGAATCAGTTTCTCAACGCCACTACCAGTGCTACCGGTTACGCAGGCAGATACATCACGACGTTTATCTTTTGGATCGAACATGCCGTAATAGAAAGCAGGGTTAATATGTCCCTGACCGTAAGATTTGCAAGGATAAGCCTTTGTGCTACCACCGCTTGAAACACGTCCTAAAGAATAGGGACGGGCATCGTTACCTGTTCCCTGAGTCATCACATATTCATAAATGGATTCATCTGCATTTTGCAAATCATTCATTTGCTGGAAAAAATATTGATACGGGTTATTAAATACCTGTCCTTTACTGCCTGCAGCACGAGGATCTGTATCATGGAAAACAGCAGTTCCCGGATTATCAATACAAGCTTTCAGATATGTCTTGGCAGTAGTATAAAGAGTTTTGTAGTCGGAACGGCGTTCATAAACGCAATTGTTATTTTGAGTTCCCAAGGTTTCAAATGTAATCACATTGCCTTTGCCATCTTTATAGAAACTTGCACCTAAATCTGTACGGCGTGTTTGATAACCGGCAGCGTCAAGACATATACGGCCAATTAAGCCCTGTACGTAGTTACGGGAAAATAGATTTTTCGTAACTGTTGTGTTTTCGCCAATGCGATACATCAATGGTTCTACAGTTTTCAATTGTTCAATACATAAATCATATATTGAATCGCGGGGCGACAGACCTTTGGCTGCAACTCCACTTTTATATGCGTAGGGAACATCACCATAGTAGCGAATCAGTTCACGATAAGCAGTGGCACGTAAGGCAATAGCTTCACCATATAACTGGCTTAAAGCAGAAGGTTTACCGGCGCTCATGAAGCTGTTGAAACTGGAAGCTCCCTGCATGGCAGTAATAATAGAATTAGCTTTTGATATGCAGCTATACAAACTTGCGTACGCATTACCCGGAGATTCCGACTGGTATGATAACAGGCTATAAGTGGCTGCGTATGTACCGTTCTGATAGAACGTCTCTGGATAGTGTCGTCCGGGTTGATTGGTAAACGCTTCCGGGTGTCTTTCAATATCAGATCCTACATATTCGGATCCGTAATACAAACCATCTCCGAAAACATAATCCTGACAGGTACCTCTCCATTGCTCATAGGCTCCGTCCATTGCAGCACGAGCCGTCTCAATATTTGAAAACACAAAATTTGCGTCAATAACAGACGGAGAGCTTGTTTCCAAAAAATCTTTACAAGAAACTATTGAAACCAGGCTGGTGGCTAATAGTGCTGTATATATTAATTTCTTCATATTGAATAATCTCCTTTGAATTAGAATGTTAAATTAAGGCCGAACGTGTAGGTTCTTGCTTTAGGATAAGAATTGTAATCATAGTTTGGAGTAGGGAATCCATTTTCTCCATCTGTATCTGTATTAACATCAGGATCTAATCCCGAATATCCTGTGATACAGAAAAGATTGCTACCTGTGAAATAGATACGACAATTCTGAATGCCGAGCTTTTTAGTTGCTGATTTCGGCAAAGTATAACCGATGGTCAGATTTTGAAGACGTAGGTAAGATGCATCTTCAATAAATTGAGAAGAAGCAAGTCCGTATTCTGAGTAGTTCAACGCATATTTAGCATTTGCATTCAACGCAGCTAAAGCTGTTGGATCTGAAACGAATTCCAAATTACCACTTGAGTTTACATTGTATACACGGTAAGTATCTTTAATGAATGCAAGACGGTTTTGACCCAGGCTGTTATCTTTATTACCCATCATGCTGTACATGGCATTGGCATTATAAATGTCGCCACCAATCTGATATGTAAATCCGGCACTTAAGTCAAATTGTTTATAAGATGCGTTAAAGGTAAAACCACCGGTATGTTGTGGCATTGTTTTCCCAATAATCGTAGCGTCATTGGCATTTACCACGCCATCGCCGGAAACATCTGCAAATTTAACACAACCAGGGAAAGCAGTTTGACCTGATGCCAGTTTAAATCCACTTGTTACGCTTGACGGGTAGTTGATAATGCTCTTAATGTCAGGTATACCACTCTTCAGAGTATAAGTTTTTGTTGATGAATCGTAATTAAAGTCATCTACAGTGTAATATCCTGCAGCTTTGAACCCTTGAATTATACCTACAGGTTGTCCTTTGCGGATGATATAATCATAATACGGCAAACGCATGCTGGATCCCCAGTTCGTGTGAGTGTCAGCCAAAGCATTGTCAAGCAGTTTGTCAATGTTGTTACGATTGAAGTTATAAGTAGCCGATAAGCTCAGATTGAAATCTTTGGAACGAATAATGTCAACATTCAATGCCAACTCAATACCTTTATTGGAGGTCTGACCTACATTCTGGAACTGATAACTATAACCAGCAGAAGGATCAACAGGCACCTTCATTAAGATGTTTTTGGTTGTATTCCAGTATGCATCAATACTACCGCTGATTCTGTTATTGAAGAACCCGAAATCCAATCCGGCATTGCGTGAAATCGTTGATTCCCATT
The DNA here is from genome assembly GCA_030706585.1 of Bacteroidota bacterium. Taxonomy (GTDB): domain Bacteria; phylum Bacteroidota; class Bacteroidia; order Bacteroidales; family UBA7332; genus CAXXIC01. Next base: position 1,924 of record JAUZOF010000321.1, on the reverse strand, counting down.
TCAGGTTAGGATTACTTTGCATGTCACCCGGAACATATGTAGTGATAGTCTTTGTTCCTACCGTGATTTGTTTTGTAGTCCAGGTTTCTTTCCATAGAGAAGGGCTGATATTATCAGATCCCGAAGAACCATAAGAGAGACGGAATTTCAAATTATCGAGGAACTTCTTAGCGCCTTCCATAAAAGGTTCGTCAGAAATACGCCATGCAGCAGCTGCTGCGGGGAAATATCCCCAATGGTTGTTTGGTGAAAATTTTGAAGAGCCATCGGCACGGAAAGTAGCTGTCAACAAATAACGTTTCATAAATGAATAATTCGCCCGACCAAACCATGATAATGTGTGAGACGGTGTTCCAATAGTATTGCTGAACATATCCTTACCATAGCTTCCTGTAATATTCGTCATGTTAAGCATACCGAAAGCGTCAGACATGCTAAACCCGCTTGGATATCCTGCTCCCTGAACGAGGCTACTGTTCGATTTAGAAGCCAATACTTCATTTCCTAAAAGAAATGATGCATTATGGTTTTGACCCAATCCGGGAATTTCGTAATTCAATGTTGAAGCCCAGCGCATTCCATAGCCGTTTGATTTTGTTAGTTTGGTTAACTTATAACCAGTCTCTAATCCGGCATCCCAGTATCTGGTTTCTCCCCAACTACGGCTTAAAGAAACTTCTGATTTAGCTATCAATCCTTTGATTCCGTTCCATGTCAAAGAACCACGGGTGTTTATGTTTTGTCCTTCTGAGATGTTTTGATAGTTGTTGATGATATTGATGACGTTATAGGCCTGGTCAACACTGTTTTGACCCTGTCCCAATCCGGTAGTAAACGTTGCATCTCCTAATGGGTTGTCAATTGGTCTGTATTGATATACTGACGTTGCTTTATCAAAGTTTGTCCCGGTTGTCTTTGTTTCATTATAACGAACATCACCGTTAAACGTGAGGTACTTGCTGATTTTCTGATCTAATTTGATATCAGCATTCCAACGTGAATAGCCAGAGTTGATACGGATACCTTCATCGTTGAGGTAGTTGACGGCAGCATAGAATTTTGTATTTTCGTTACCGGCCGTTAACGACAAGTCATGATTCCATGCAAGTGCAGTCCGCATTACGTCATTGATGTAATTATGAGCATTAACATTCTTATATTCACTCAGGTGATTACCATAAGTTGAACCCAACCCGAAATATTTTGCTACACCGTCACCGTAAGATGAACCGTAAGCTGTTGCGTATTCCCAGTTCCACAACACGTAATCGTACGCATTCATCACATCAAGTGTTTTTGGATTGTTCTTGATTTGAGAATATACGTTGTACTTTACGGTAGCTTTCCCTTCTTTGGCACTTTTGGTTGTGACCAGAATTACACCGTTTGCTCCACGGGCTCCATAGATTGCTGTTGAAGCAGCATCTTTCAAAATATCGACACTTTCAATGTTGTCGGCAGGAATGTCGGTAATTCCACCCACTTGTACCCCATCTACGATATAGAGCGGTTCATTAGACTGAGTGATTGATCCACCACCACGTACGCGAACTGACATGGTTGCACCCGGGCGTCCGTCCTGTGAGATTACGTTAACCCCCGATAACCGACCCTGCATTGCCTGAACGACATTGGAGACAGGATTAGCTGCAAGTTTGTCACCTGCAACGGAAGCTACAGAACCTGTTAAGTCCCGTTTTTTTACTGTACCGTAACCAATTACGACTACTTCATCCAGTTTTTTTGTGTCTTCTTTTAGTTGAACACTGATGGTGCTACGACCATTAACTGAGATTTCTTGAGGGGTGTACCCAACATAACTGATTGATAAAACTGAACTGGCAGGAGCTTTTAACGAGAACTTACCATCGATATCTGTAACGGTACCGACAGTACTGCCCTTAAGTTTGACGGCAGCACCGAT
>JAUZOF010000320.1 GCA_030706585.1 Bacteroidota bacterium | reverse complement strand
TCAGCTTGCGCCTTTCCACGCCCTTCTGCCATTGACTCTGCAAAATTGGCAAAGAGTAACGTAAACCACAGCCAGATCGTAATCTGAAGATTAAATCCGCTGAAAGAGTGGTTGATCAAATCCTGAATGACAAGTATGGTCGTCAGAATAGCACCCACAAATACGACAAACATCACCGGATTTTTCAGCTGGTTTTTCGGATTTAATTTGATAAATGAGTCTTTAAGGGCTACTCCGATCAGCTCCTTATCGAACATTCCTATATTTTTCGCACGCTTCATAGCTTAACAATTAAAAAGTTTTACCGGAGAGCATCAGGATGTGCTCGATGATTGGTCCTAATGATAATGCAGGGAAGAAAGTCAATGCCCCGACGATTAATATGATAGAAATCAATAAGAAAACAAAGGTCATGTTGTCGGTCTGGAAAGTTCCTGCCGAAACCGGCACAATCTTCTTGCGGGAAAGGCTTCCCGCAATGGCTAATACAGGCAGAATGATGCCGAATCGCCCGATCAGCATCCCGATACCGATCATGATGTTGTAAAAAGGAGTATTGGTGGATAATCCGGCGAAAGCGCTTCCGTTATTTCCTGCTGCGGAGGTAAAAGCGTAAAGTATTTCGCTGAAACCGTGCGGTCCTTTATTGGCGATGCTATTCAGTCCGGCCGGAATCAAAACCGCTATTGCTGTAAACGTCAGAATAACAAAACTCGGCAATACCACCCCGATAATCGCCATCTTCATTTCGAACGATTCGATTTTTTTGCCCAAATATTCAGGAGTACGACCTACCATCAGTCCGGCAATGAACACAGTAAGGATTACGAAGACCAGCATGCCGTATAGACCGGCTCCAACGCCTCCGAAGATAATTTCCCCGAGCATCATGTTAAACAGAGCAACCATTCCCGATAACGGAGATAAACTACTGTGCATAGCATTGACCGAACCATTGGATGCTGCGGTGGTTGCATTTTCCCATAACACACTATTCAGAATGCCAAACCGGGTCTCTTTGCCCTCCATAATGTGTCCGGCAAATGAAAATTCAGAGTAAGTGGTAATGGCTTGTCCGACCAGGAAAAGAATCAACATGGTGGTAAACAGTATCCAGCCCTGCCTGACCGAACCTACCATTTTCCCATAAGTAAAGGTGAGACCTGCCGGAAGCAGCAGGATAGCCAGCATTTCGAGGAAGTTACTCAGGGGAGTCGGATTTTCAAAAGGGTGAGCGCTGTTGACACCGAAGAATCCTCCACCGTTTGTTCCCAGTTGCTTGATCGCAATTTGCGATGCTGCCGGTCCTTGCGGCAATATCTGTTTAGCGCCTTCAAGGGTAGTAACCTCTGAATAGTGTGAGAAATTCTGAACCACACCCTGGCTAACGAGGAATACTGCAAACACAATACTCAATGGCAACAGCACATAAACGACACTGCGGGTCAGATCGGCAAAGAAATTTCCGAGGTTTTCAGAGGTCCGGTTGCGCAACCCGCGGATCAGGGCAAGGATTACCGTAATTCCGGTAGCGGCGCTGACAAAGTTCTGCACGGCAAGCCCCAACATTTGGGTCAGGTAGCTCATGGTATTTTCACCCGAATAACTTTGCCAATTGGTATTGGTCACAAAGCTGACTGCGGTGTTAAAGGCCAACGTTCCTTCCACATTCTTCTGGTGTTGTGGATTCAGCCCCAGATGTTGCTGGAAGAGCTGGAGTAAAAAGACAACCAGAAATCCTGCCAGATTAAAAAACAGTAGGGCAAAGGTGTATTTTTTCCAGTCCATTTGCTGTTCCGGATCAATGCTGCAGGTTTTGTAAACTAACTTCTCAGCCCATTGAAAAGCTTTTTTTCCTTTGAATGGCTTGTTTTCATATACATTTGCCATAAACTTTCCTGTAATAGGCGTCAAAACCACCAATGCTACGATATACAGAATCAATTGGATCACATCAAAATAGTTCATACTTGCCGCTTTTAGAATTTTTCCGGATTTAACAATGAGTAAACGAGATAGATCAGTAGTAGAATCACTACAATAAATGAAATAATCATCATAATCTTTGAATTTTGATTAAGTAAAAGGTGGGTTGAATGCGATATTCACTTAAACAACTTTTTATTGCTATTTTGTTCATGAAATCAATTATATAGGCTATATGCAATTCCTTTACGTAAATCTTAATAGTTGCAATTGCAAAGGTCAGTCGGAATGAGTAAATTGGATATAAAGAATAGTAATGGTGATATAAAGATTTTGTAAAGACAATCTTGTATTGTGAACCACATCCAATTCAATCCCGGCGGTAATAGTATTTATCCAGTTTGAAAAAATACCCTATCAGTCCGGCAATCACAAAAAGGAGAGCAAGTCCACCCAAAAAACCAAGAATAAACAAAATTGTTTCCATAACTTTACTTTTTAAGATGCCTGTAAACAAGAACATTAAGTGTAAATGGTGGAAAATCTTATTCCCGTTTTTTGTTCCTGTTTACATCTGCAAAGTTCGGGCGGAAAGAATAAATATGTTGTAAAGAAAAGAGGGTGACGGGTGAGGATTTTATAAAGAAACAGGCTTGTTCCAGGGAGTGAGGAATGAGGGTGATGTCATTCTCTAGCGCGAGGATTGCGAAGCGTTCCTCGTGTAGGGGATTCAAACAGCTTGTAGCTGTTTTAGAATTCGAAGAATTCTGCATTCCAATAGGCTGCAAGAAAAACTATAGCCTTAGGCGCATTGTGCTTATTGAAAGGACAGCTACAAGCTGTCTGGGTTTTTGGTACGAGGTACGCTATCGCTAAACGCGCACCAGTGGGGGCATTGTTATTATTTTTTCACTGTATAATTCAGCTCAGTTACCCCACAAGAAAATGGTCTGGTAGTCAATAGGTTCAGTTTGATTTTGTCTTTGATATCTGCAAACAATGGAATGCCTTGACCAAGAATAACAGGATTGACAAATAACCAGAAGCCGTCAATCAAGTTCAATTGCATAAGAGAATGTGTTGCAGTTGGGCTACCAAAAAGCAGGATTTCATTACCGGCCAATTGTTTTATTTCGCTTATTCTGTCCGAAAGGTTGTCGCTAATTATTGTTGTGTTAGTTAAACCCGCCTCTTTCAATGTTTTTGATAAAACGACTTTGTGAGCTTTGTTATACCACTTTGAATGTTCAATGTCATGCTTCGTTGCAGCCGGTTTGTCTGCTGCTGTAGGCCAGTAATTTTCCATCATCTGGTAAGTTACCCGTCCATATAATGCAGTGTCGCTCTCGCTTATCCGCTTACCGACATAATCAAAAATTTCTTCATCAACTTTTATCCAGTCCATTTCTCCGTTGGGTCCTGCTACAAAACCGTCAAGCGACATGTGCATAAATGAAATTATTTTTCTCATAGGATTCTGTTTTTTGTTGTCGTTGGTTTGTTTGTCTTTTTACGTTAGTGGCTATGCGCTGTGTGGAATGCAAAACCCCATTACGGGCTTTAACCCATGCAACCTTCAAAAATCTACAAGGCATATGAACCGTTGTTTGCTGTATTGGTTGAATAAAGTTTAAATTAGCTGTCTGAATATCCTGTAAAAGTTGCGAATATCCTCCGTAAATAAAGTTGGTTCTTCCATTGCTGTAAAATGTCCTCCCCTTGGTATTTCAGTCCAGTGAACAATGTTCAGATTTTTCTCTGCCCATTCTTTGGGGGGCAGCAAAATATCTCCACGAAAAAGCGCAAGGCCAGTTGGTACATTGATTTTATTCATTGGAGGTAATGAATGTGTATTCTCATAATACATGTGCGCTGAAGAACCGACCGTGTTGGTTAACCAATAAATCATCACATTGGTCAATAGTTCATCTTTACTGAAAGTATTCTCAAGATTACCTTTGCAATCGCTCCATGAACGGAATTTTTCAAGAATCCAGGCAGCTACACCAACGGGTGAGTCGGAAAGTCCATAGGCCAGTGTTTGAGGTTTTGTGGATTGAATAGACATGTAGCCACCCTCCTGAGCAATCCATTGTTGAGCTGTCCTTTTGTAGGCTATTTCTATAGCTGAAAGCTTGCTCTCGTCGGTCTCCATTAAAAGGGGGCGAATAATTCCAATATCAGTCAGATGGATTCCGATAAGTAACTCGGGGTGATTTAGGGCCATATAACGTGTTATGCCTGAACCCATATCGCCTCCTGCTGCGGCAAATTTAGCATAACCAAGTTTTTCAGTCATCAGTCTTACCCATAATTCAGCTACCCGTGAATTATTATAACCACTATATTCCGGGCTGGAGGAAAAGCCAAACCCGGGTATGGAAGGTACAATGATATCAAATGAATCATTTGGATTACCACCATAACTCGCGGGATCAGAAAGCATCTTGATTACTTTTTTATACCGGAGAAAGCTATCCGGCCATCCATGTGTGAGAATAATGGGTATTGGATTTAGTCCTTTTCCTTTCTCGTAGATAAAATGAATATCAATTCCATCAATATTACATTGAAATTGGGTGAAACTATTTAAATCTTTTTCCTGTTTACGCCAATCATAATTATTTTTCCAATAGTCTACTATTGCTTGCAACTCATCTTTTTTGGTGCCTCTTTCCCAATCTGAGTCTTTTAACTGATTTGGCCAACGTGTATGGGATAATCGATAAGCAAGATCCTCCAGAGACTTATCCGATATTTGTATTTGGAACTTTTTGAGTGTCATAGTGATTCTAATCTATTTAGATTTTAAAATACTATTGCGTAAGTTTTCGCCTTAAGAGAGATTTTTGGTAATGCTATACTGTTGTTATTTAGCTAAATAGGAAAGCGGCTATTTTAGAACAGTTGCGCATATAGGAATTTGTGGATTTATTGTAAGTAACGTATTTTGCTGTTTGTTTGTTCCCCTCTGGAGGGTTTTGCTATAGCGTACTTGTACAGAAAATTTAAGCAGATTGTAACTGTTTTAGAATTCGAAGAATTCTGTATTCCAATGGGCTTCAAGAAATAATTATAATCTTAGACACATTGAGTTTATTGAAAGGACAGCTACAAGCTGTCTTTGTTTTAGGCACGGGTTACGCTTTTGCTAAACCCGCGCCAGTGGGGAATTCAGGTAAAGCAAATTGGCTGTAGGGTGAAATAATCTCCGCATTTACTTAGCTATTTCCGGTTTAAATGAAAAAACATCCGACTGAAACGGTGTGCTTTAGTCGGGTGTTTTTCTGTTTTGGTAAGGCCGGAGGCCTTGATTTTTAACGACGTAGGCTGGAGCCATACGCCGAACGGCCTTCTGCAGTTTGATTTTTTTATTGGTTGTATATTTAAGCTACATTGAACGGGGGGGGCAAAACCTGTCGCTGCATCCGCACATCCATTGCATTGTGCCTGCTGCCGGTCTTACCGTGCGCGGACAGGCAAAATCTATCGGCAAAGAGGGCAAATACCTCTATCCGGTACGGCAGTTGAGTGTGGCTTTCCGGG
>JAUZOF010000032.1 GCA_030706585.1 Bacteroidota bacterium | reverse complement strand
TCTATCAGGCTTCGACATCCGAGCTTTATGGTTTGGTACAGGAAGTTCCTCAGCGTGAGACAACACCTTTCTATCCTCGTAGCCCGTATGCCGTTGCTAAAATGTATGCATACTGGATTACTGTAAACTACCGAGAGGCATACAAAATGCATGCAAGCAACGGAATTCTCTTCAATCACGAGTCTCCTCTGCGTGGCGAAACTTTCGTAACCCGTAAGATTACCCGTGCTGTAAGTAAGATCGTGTTAGGTGTACAGGATAACCTTTTCCTCGGTAACCTTTCTGCACAACGCGATTGGGGGCATGCCAAAGATTATATCAAAGCGATGTATCTGATCCTTCAACAGGATGAGCCATCAGACTATGTAATAGCAACCGGAATCACTACTACCGTTCGTGATTTTGTTAAACTGGCGTTTGCAGAAGCAGGTGTGACTGTTACTTTTGCAGGTGAAGGAGTTGACGAAAAAGGTACTATTGCCAGCATTGACGAGGCTAAATTCATTGAAAAAGTAGGTGAGAAATATCTGGACGGATTGAAAGAGCAAATTGGAAAAGCTGTTGTACACGTTGACCCTGCTTATTTCCGTCCCACTGAAGTTGAGTTGTTGATTGGTGACCCTACTAAATCTAAAACTCTTTTGGGCTGGGAACCAGAATATGACCTTCAGGGACTTGTAAAGGATATGATGAAGTCCGATATCAAGTTGATGAAAAAAGATGACTATCTGAAAGAGGGTGGTTATCGCGTGATGAATTACTTCGAATAATCATGGATAAATCAGCTAAGATATTTGTAGCCGGGCACCGCGGAATGGTGGGCTCGGCTATTGTTCGTAATCTGACCAATGCAGGTTATACCAATATCATTACAAAAACAAAAAGCCAACTCAACCTGACGAGTCAGAATGAGGTGGAAGCTTTTTTCGAAACCGAACAACCGGAATACGTTTTTCTTGCAGCAGCGAAAGTAGGAGGAATTGTGGCGAACAACGTTTATCGTGCGCAGTTCATTTACGAAAACATGATGATTCAGAACAACGTAATTCATTCTGCCTATAAGTACGGTGTTACAAAGCTGATGTTCCTCGGTTCGTCATGTATTTATCCCCGTTTGGCTCCACTGCCGATTAAGGAAGAGCATTTGCTGACCGGATTGCTTGAGCCGACCAATGAGCCGTATGCGATTGCAAAAATTGCCGGAATCAAGATGTGTGAGGCTTACCATTCCCAATACGGATGTAACTACATCTCTGCTATGCCGACAAACCTTTACGGACAGAATGACAACTATGACCTTGAAAAAAGTCATGTGTTGCCAGCCTTGATTCGTAAGATGTTTTTGGGTAAATGCCTGAAAAAAGGTGATTGGGCTACCTTGCGCAAAGACCTGAGCAAACGCCCGGTGGAAGGTGTAAGCGGAGAGGCTTCAGAAGCCGATATTTTAGCTATTCTGGCTAAATACGGTATCGATGACAAGTCGGTTACACTTTGGGGTACCGGAAGCCCGTTGCGTGAGTTCCTGCACGTGGATGACATGGCGGATGCCTGTGTCTATCTGATGCTGAATTACGATGCGCCTGACCAGATTCCTTCGCATGTGAATGTAGGTAGTGGTACTGATCAGACTATCAAAGAGCTGGCCGAGCTGGTTCAGAAAATTACCGGTTACGAAGGTAACCTGGTATGGGATTCGACCAAACCGGATGGCACTCCACGTAAGTTGATGGATAACTCTAAACTCTCATCACTGGGCTGGACTGCGAAAATCTCTCTTGAAGAGGGTATTTCAAAAGTATTTGCCGATTATATTGCATAAACGAGTAATCGTAGATAATATGAGAGAGGTAATCTGATTTGTTTCGGGTTACCTCTCTCTTTTTTATTTTAAAAACCGACTCAAATACCCAGATTTTGGGACTTTTACACTTAAAATTCCCCATTTATTGGGATTGTACTGTTGGCACAGAAGCGCTTCCTTTGCATTCATAAAATTATATCAAAAATAGAATCGTATGAATGTAAAGAACCTACTCCTAAAAAGCGCAATGCTGACCTTCTTCCTGCTAACTGCGATATACTCTCGGGCTCAGGACCGTATTTTTACCTATACTTATCAAAGTGGCGTGTTGAATAAAGGCCAACGTGAGATTGAGATCTGGAACACCTACCGCACCGGTAAGAGCGATTTCTTCACCGGATTTGATCACCGTACCGAGTTTGAAATCGGTCTGGGAAATAATCTCCAGACATCTTTTTACCTCAATCTTTCCACTCAGACCTCGGCAGTCGATAATGGAGGTATAAAGTCGTTGGAAACAGAACATGATATCAGTTTTTCGAACGAATGGAAGTATAAATTGTTAGATGCTGTAGCGGACCCCGTTGGCTTGGCGTTGTATGGCGAGCTTGGCATTGGAACAAAGGAAAACGAATTTGAGGGAAAAGTGATTCTCGACAAGAAAATCAACAAGTTTACTCTTGCAGCCAATGCCGTATATGAGCTGGAGACCGAAGCGGAACTTGAAAACAACAAAGCAAAATGGGAGTCTGAACATAAGGCTGAACTTAATGTCGGTCTGGCGTATGCCCTCAGCCCGAAGTTTCAGATTACGACTGAACACGCTTTCCGCAATGTGTTTGCAGAGGGAGAGTTGGAGCATAGTGCGCTTTATTCGGGCGTTGGCATGTCATATGTACGTGACAATTTCTGGGTGAATTTCTCGCTGATGCCGCAGGTCAAAGGGTTCAAAGGTAGTGAAGGGAAATCTTTAAATTTAGTTGAGTATGAAAAAATGCAGTATCGCCTGTTGGTATCGTTCGCTTTCTAATTCCAAACGCCTGGTGGGGTTTACCCTGGCAAGCTTTGTCTTAATCGCATCAGTGAGTGCTGGCCTGTACAAGCCCGCCAAAAAGGATGTGACGCCGCGTGCATCGCTCGCTGAGCTAAAACAGGGTCGTGGATTGTATGTCAATAAATGCGCCAGTTGTCACAACCTCTATGAGCCGGAACGTTACGATACCACCCGCTGGAAACGTATTATGGATAAGATGGCTCCAAAGGCCCGCATCAATATTCAGGAAAAAGCCCTTATTCTGAAATATGTAACTAAAGGGGCAAAATAATTGGATCTAGTGAATGAATGGATTGAATCCTTTCTGACTTTTGTTGGGAAGGATTCTTTATTTTATTCGAATAGTATATCCGGGCTTTGATTGAAGATAATATTGGTATCGTCAGCTGAGGCTCAGCTGAGGGGAGGGGATAGGTCGCCGCTTGAGCCTCAGCCGGATCTTTATAGTTTCAAGCAGAATGCAATCGGGTCTCCATCGTTTGACTAATGGCAATCAACAAAAAACGGGAACACTCCATTCGGAATGCCCCCGTTTATATAGAAAAAAAAGAGTTGTCGGAATTAGTTTTTCGCCACGTATTCAGCAATCCATTTACCAACCTCTGAGGTTTTGTAAGCTTTGCCTTCAGCGCCAGCGATATCTTCAGTTACGATACCAGCTTCCATAGAAGCAGTAACAGCGTCACGGATAGCCTTACCTTCTTCCATCAATCCGAATGCATATTCGAACATCAATGCTGCAGAAAGTACAGTAGCAATCGGGTTAGCGATGTCTTTGCCGGCAGCTTGCGGGTAAGAACCGTGGATTGGCTCAAATACCGAAGTGTGGATACCGATAGAAGCAGATGGCAACAGACCCAAAGAACCGGTGATTACAGATGCTTCGTCAGTCAGGATGTCACCAAACATGTTTTCAGTTACCATCACGTCGAAGCTTTTAGGCCACTGGATGATACGCATAGCAGCGTTGTCCACAAACATGTATTCAGTTTCTACCTCAGGGTATTGAACCTGGATTTCCTGACCAATCTGACGCCACATACGTGAAGTACACAATACGTTAGCTTTATCCACGATAGTCACTTTTTTGTTACGCTGCATAGCGTATTTGTAAGCCAGGTGGATGATGCGTTCGATTTCTTCGCGGGTATAAACGCAAGTATCGTAAGCCGTGTTGCCATCTTCTGAGCGACCTTGCGGACGACCGAAGTAGATACCACCGGTCAACTCGCGGATACACATGAAGTCTGCACCTTCAACGAGGTCAGCACGAAGCGGAGATTTGTGCAACAATGAAGGGAAAGTGGTCACAGGACGGATGTTAGCGTATAAACCAAGTTTTTTACGCATAGCCAACAGACCTTGCTCAGGACGAACTTTAGCAGAAGGGTCGTTGTCGAATTTCGGGTGACCGATAGCACCGAAAAGTACTGCGTCAGACTTCATACACAATTCGTGAGTTGCATCCGGATAAGGGTTGCCTACTTCGTCAATAGCGCATGCACCTACGATAGCGGTTTCGTAAGTTAGTTCGTGACCGAATTTTTTACAAACTTCTTTGGTTACGTTCAACGCCTGTTCAACGATTTCTGGCCCGATTCCGTCTCCGGGCAATACGGCAATGTTTAGTTTCATCTTATGTTTGGTTTAATGTTTATTGCGAATAATTTAACCAGCTGCAAAATTAGCACAAATTTCGGATGTGTGATAACGAAATGGCATTCAGATGTGGCAATCTAGGTAGAGACGTGGCCTGCCGCGTCTATGCATGGAAATAAAAAAGGAATAACCCATCGGAATGCACTGAAAATTGCATCAGCGGCACTGAAAAATGGGTGGGAGGCACTGAAAAACGTTCCGGAGTCACTCCGAAATGCGTGAGAGGTACTGAAAAATGCGATAGCGGCGCTGAAAAATGCGAGGGAGGCAGACTCCCAACCATTTTTCAGTGCCGCTATCGATCATTATACCTGGTAAATTCAATTCTTACACAACCGTAAAACCGTGATCTCCGGCCCCGTTCCGAATCGCATAGGCCACATCACATATCCGATACCTTCATTCACGTACAGATATTTACCCTTTTCTTCGGAAAGACCTCCCCAATTGGGATATTTGAATGCAGCTGGTGAATAGCGCTTGTGACCAATTTTGATGGCCATCTGCCACGCGTGGGTGTGTCCGGCAAGGGTGAGGTCTATATCATATTTGATGTTTGGCAAAATGATGCGGCGCCAATGTTCCGGGTTATGTGAAAGCAACAGTTTGTAGCAAGTCGAATTGACATTTTTCATGGCCATCGTCAGGTTGCCGTATTGATGGAACGGTGGTTCGCCCCAGTTCTCCACGCCAATCAGAGCGATACTGTCATTGCCCCGGTGAAGGTAAACGGATTGATTGTTGAGCATTTTCCACCCCAGACTCGCCTGTTTCTTATGCAAATTGTCAAGGTTTTCCTGATGCTCATAAGGTTTTCTCCAATAGACATAATCGCCGTAATCGTGATTACCCATGATGGAATAGACTCCGTCCCTGGCTTTAAGCTTAGTCAGAATAGGGTAGAAGCGGTCAATTTCCCCCGATTTGGTATTTACCAGATCACCGGTAAAGACGATGAGGTCAGGATGTGTCGCGTTAATCCGGTCCACCATCTCCTGAATAATCGAATTGTCGTGTCCGAAGTTGCCAAGGTGAGTATCAGAGAACTGTACCACTGTATATCCGTCGAAAGCCTTTGGAAGTCTGTCTGATGGAATATTGACCTTATTTTCCTGAAACTGAAAGCGTCCAACTAATGACCCCCAAAGCATACAACCCGCAATGGTCAGCCCGAGCACTCCTCCTGCTATTGAAAACCCTTTTGTCTTTTTCCAGATAAGTTCCGGCCAGGAGAGCAACAGGAAAGCCAGTTTGGGTAAATAAAAAAGCAGAAAAGTGTATGTTCCCCAGACATAAACGGTGGAGGTTGGGTCTGTATAGGGATTGATAAACTTGTAAATAAGGAAGATAATATATCCCACAAAAAAGAGGCTGATGCCGATGTGTGTCTTCTTCAGCCATTGAGGAGCGTTGAATCGTTTCAGCACTCTTTTATAGAAATACCAGTCGGTTATTCCGTTGAATAACACGATGAACATAAGCATGGTAAATACGATGCGGTAAGCCATATTGATTTGTTTTTTTATTGTTTAAGTGAAAATGGAATATTCAGTTTTTCAGCTACATGCATGAGCATATCTTTGACCATCATCTCCAGATTATATTGAGGCAGCCATCCCCAATCGGCACAAGCGGCAGAATCGTCAATAGAAGCCGGCCAGTATTTGGCGATTTCGCGCCTGAAGTCTGGTTTGTAGTCAATGGTGAAGTTGGGGATATGTTTTCTGATTTCATTAGCCAGGTCTTCGGGGGTAAAACTCATGGCTCCGACATTGTAGTCACCATGATGTTTGAGAAATTCAGCATCAGCTTCCAGTAGTTCGATGGTTGCCCTGACACAGTCGGGCATATACATCATTGGCAGACAAGCCTCGCTGCTCAGAAAGCAGGTGTAATGTCCGGTTTTAAGTGCTTCGTAGAAGATTTCCACGGCATAATCCGTGGTTCCTCCACCCGGCGGCGTTTTGTAGCTGATGATGCCGGGATAACGTATACCGCGAAAATCCAGCCCGTTTTTCCGGAAATAGTAACTCCCCAGCATTTCACCAATAACCTTTGAAATACCATACATCGTATTGGGCTTCAATATTGTTTCTTGCGGGGCATTGTATAGCGTGGATTGTGGTCCAAAGACTGCAATCGAACTGGGAACCATCAACCGGTCGAGATTGTATTTGATGCCGAGTTTTATCACATTGAGCAAGCCGTTCACATTGATGTGCCAGGCTAGTTCCGGATTTTGTTCTCCTTTGGCAGATAAGATTGCGGCAAGGTGTATTACGGTGTCAATCTGATGTTGTTGAATGAGTTTCTCAAGGGCACCAATATCGGTTACATCCGCTTGCTCAAATATGTTTTCCGGATAAATACCATTCACATCAGGATTCACATCAGAAACAATGACGTTTTCATTCCCGTAACGCTCATTGAATGCGTGTGAAAGTTCCGACCCGATTTGTCCCAACGCTCCGGTGATAAGAATTTTATTCATTATAGTTGTCTTTTACTATTTTCGCTCCAGGTTTCCCCTCTTTTAGGAGGAGTGGAGAGGTCTATCGTAACAACATTCCCCGACTTCAACTTGTTGTAAATATATCGAAAAAATAATTCCGCATTAGACTTAACTCCTTAAAAATATTATCATGTACGGAAAAATCAGACAGCATCTTCAGACAGAGCTGCAAAAAATCAAAGAAAGCGGTCTCTATAAGCAGGAGCGAATCATTTGCAGTCCACAGGATGCTGTGATTAAGCTCAATGACGGACGCGAGGTGATAAACTTTTGTGCCAATAATTACCTGGGTATGTCAAATCATCCTGACCTGATTGAAGCCGCTAAGGCTGGTCTGGATAACCGGGGATACGGGATGTCTTCGGTACGCTTTATCTGCGGAACGCAGGATGTTCACAAATTGCTGGAACAGCGTATTGCAGATTTCTTTGGCACAGAAGATACCATTCTTTATGCAGCCTGTTTTGATGCCAATGGCGGTATTTTTGAGCCGCTCTTCACAGAAGAAGATGCCATTATCTCAGATTCCCTGAATCATGCCTCAATCATTGATGGAGTCCGGCTTTCACGGGCAAAACGGTATCGTTACGCCAATGCCGATATGGCCGATTTGGAGAAACAATTGCAGTTGGCACAAAATGAACATTTTCGTATCATTGCTACAGATGGTGTATTTTCGATGGATGGAAATGTGGCTCCGGTGGATAAGATTGTGGCATTGGCGGAGAAATACGACGCCCTGGTGATGGTGGATGAATGTCATTCTGCCGGAGTCGTTGGTAAAAAGGGCAGGGGTGTTACCGAACTGTTTAATATTCGCGGTCAGGTCGATATTATTACCGGAACGTTGGGCAAAGCTTTCGGTGGTGCGATTGGTGGATTTACGACCGGACGTAAGGAAATTATCGACTTGCTGCGCCAACGCTCACGACCGTATCTCTTTTCGAATTCGTTGCCACCGGCGGTAGTCAGTGCGGCGTTGCGGGTGTTTGACATGATTGAAGAGTCTGATGAATGGGTGGAACGGTTGCACCACAATACCGATTTTTTTGTGGAAAAAATGATTCATGCCGGTTTTGATATTAAACCAACTGAGTCTTCAATTTGCGCAGTGATGTTGTATGATGCTATTTTGGCTCAGCAGTTTGCTCAAAAACTTTTGGATGAAGGTATTTATGTAATAGGATTTTTCTATCCTGTAGTATCTGAAGGAAAAGCTCGTATTCGTGTGCAGGTTTCGGCAGCACATACACATGAGCATTTACAGAAAGCAGTGGAAGCGTTTATAAAGATAGGCAGAGAGCTGAAGGTGTTGAATTAATATAAAAACCGCCAGAGTCGTAAAACGATTCCGGCGGTTTCTGCGAAAGATCGTTATCCTTTTATGCAGATTACTTTTTCGTTGAATTTATCCACGATTTTATTGAAGAATCCTTTCAATTCATAGTATTGATCGGCATTTATCACGTCGTTGTTAAACTTATAACTACCAATGATTTTTAGTGTTTGATTGTCGATGATTTCAGTGGTAAATGTGATAATTCCCAATTTATTGGATAATTTCAAATCTTCCGGTTTTGAGAATACTTTGTAGCCTTTGGGGATTTGGATGGTAGCGACATATTTCTTCTCTTTTTTGTAGTTCATATCAATCGGATAGCTTCGGCTAACCCCTTTCAGCGGATTTTCTGTAATTGAAAGATTACAGAATGGGGATATAATCAGTTTGTCTTCCACTTTCTCCAAAGGTGTATTGGCACCGAAATTAACTTCAAAAGATTTTTCATATTGAGACAGATTATTAGTCTTGATCGAGTCTGCTAGCGTAAGGGTTGATGGTAAGATGTCGCTCTTGAATTGCTTAAAGTTTGTCTGATATTGTTCGCGGAGTTTCAGTGCATCATAACCTGTAGTCTCAATTTTGATTTTGCCCGATACATTTTCTTTTATCGGGTCAGGTTGAAGGTCCAGAACATAGGTTGAGTTTGATAAGCCGGGATTATTAATTGTAATCCATTGCGCGTTTTCTTTCTTAAGTAACAGTCCCTTGTCATTGAAACAGACAGGCGGTATTTCCATGAATTTACTCAATGGATCGGTGGCATCCAAAGGAATAAGATCTTCTCCTACTTTTGCCATAGCAATCACATAATTAAAGAAATGCAGGAAGGGATAGTCAGAGAATATCTTTCCATGCCCACGTGTACTTAGCAGTACCGGAGTGGTCTCAATGCCTGCGGCTCTTAACATTCCGATAAGGAAAAGATTAATTTGGGCACTATTTCCCCGTTTTGTTTTAAGAAGTTCTTTTAGGCTGCTATCAGGGAATTTCATTACATCTCCGTTCCAACTGAAGTTGTTTTTTACATAACTTTCAACGGCTTTGGTCTTTTCAAGAGGATCGGTTGACTTGAATTTCATAGTATCTACTATCGCTTTGGCTTTTTTCTCTGCATCTGATAAATAACCGGCATATCCCTCGGAGCCCAGCATCTCTTTAACGAGATTTTCCCATGTTGACATGATTTTACGTTCTCCACCGGTCGGATAATGTATTTTGGAAAGCTGGAAATTCAGTTTGATCATGTAATCGTTCGCAGAGGAGATAAACGCTTCATCCCGGAATGCCGGAACATCTTTCATTACAAATTCGTATATCATGTCATGATATTCCATACTTCCAAAGTGTCGGCTCATCCCAGGGTCAACAAATGAATTGAATCCACTTAACTGATTTGTACCTTGCAGAATATAAATGTATTCGTAAAATGGATTCATACAGGTACGGTACTCACTATATTTGATGGGGATTTTGTATTGAAAATCCCAGCTACGCAGGTTGAACAGATATGGACTGCTGATTTTGTAGGATATATCAATAACGGAGCCCTCTTTTACATTGGGCATGGCAAATTTCATTATTCGCCAGTTCTTATCCACTTTCTCTTCCAGTTTTTTATCGATTGCCAATGGCGTCGATTTTACAATACCGTCCTCCAGATTGTAAGTAGCGCCGATAATATCATAAATTCTTTCGATTCCTTCATTGGCAAAATAGAATGGAATTTCAATTTCACCCCATTTTAAACCTGCTTTTTTGTAAATCTTGACTCTGGTTTTACGCTCAAAATAGAGAGAAAAACCTTCGTCGCCGCTTTCGAAAAAAGACCTTCCTACATCACTCAGGATTGCGGCCTCAGCGACAGGATCACCAGGGTATTGTTTTTGTGTCAGCGCTTCGTTAAGAGATGCCAGGTCATTGTTTTGTGCTCTCATTGCAGGCAGACTGGCAATGAAAAACATCACGATTAAAAACAGCTTTTTCATTAGTTTAGTAATTTAGTATCGTTATTATTCAGTGGTAATTACAATCTTTTTTCGATCGGATTCAGTAATCTGGCTGAGAAAAGCATAAAATGTATCATATTCTTTTTTCTCAATAGTACCGGCATTTAGTTCAACCTGTCGCACCAGGGTCATTGTGTCTTTTTTATTGTAAAACCAAAGATTGCATTTGCCATATTTACTTTGCATGGTTTGTGCCTCGGGTAGATTCTTAAGTTTATATCCTTCAGGGAAAATGAAGTTGATGGTGTCTGTATATGAAATTGGAAAAGGAAGTGATACTGCCAAAGTCCGGCTTTGGGGAGTCTCAAACCCCAGGGTGCCAATGGGGAGAAGGCTAAAATAAAAATCATTACCTATAGGCTTCAGGTACTTGTACAGATTTACTTTGGTGTTGAGCGTGATGAAAGCGCTGTCACGGTCTGCTTTGGTTAAGTTCCAACTGATCACTTCGTAATTGCTTAATGGCAGATATTCTCTCACCTGTTTATCCTGAAAATCCTGATTGTAATCCGACTTCAGGCTATTGAAGAGGTCAAAGTTATACCCTCTGAACTGAAAACTCAGATCAGCATCGGCATTTCCTGTTTTGCTAAAGCGGATGTTGAAGGTTCTGTCGTTTTCCACCTTTTTGTTGCTAAGAGCCGGAATATGAATGAGCTTACTTTCCTTTTCGCTAATCATTAGTGCTTCCCTGTTTTGGATAAATGCTCCGGTAAAGTCGAAGGGATGAATATTGCTGGTATTTTCCAGGTATAAAGTGTCTTTATCCAGTGGAACGGTAAGAATCACATGGTTAAACTGACTGGATGGAAAATCTTTCAGGACCTTTTTAGGAAAATGATCTCCTTCGATGATCGTAAGATAAGACGGAATGCCGACGGTCTCAAGCAATGATTTCATATAATTGCTCAAGGCTTTGCAGTCACCATATTTGTTGGCGGAAACATAAGAAGCAGGGTAGGGTTTAAGTCCCCCGATGTTAAGCGAAATATTGATGTAGCGGGTCTGGTCCTGCATGAAATGATAGATTTTTCTGACCATCTCCTTTTTATCCGTTATTCCGCGGATGAGTTCTTGCACCTGTTCTTTATCCTGAGCTGATAAATCGTTTAACCCTTTAGTCATGCGCCAATACCAGTTGCCAAAAGACTCCCAGCTCTGAAGCTCGCCTTCCACACCATACATGAAGTGCCTGGGTACTACTTTTACATAAGGTATAAACTCGTCTCTGTCAATGCAATATTTTTCCAAAGGTATAGGTTGGGTATATGTTGCAGTCCATGTATGTCTGATTTGTCCGGGTAAACTATCAATTTGATGAGACTGAATGCCATTCTCTTTGAATCTAATATCGTAGTTTTTGGGCACTTTAATCGTTAGTGACGCTTTGTTAGTCGGTAAGCTATATTCATAGACCGGAGTCCAGTCGGCAATTGACAGAAACTGCTTCCTGGTTGTCCGGTAGGTATATGTTACAATGTAAGGATAGACATTATGCTTAAGTACCAGCGTTTTGATGAATTCGTCTTGGTATAACGAGCTTGCATCCCTATAACTTGCATCGGTAATATCTGCACTGCGAAGATTTCTTATCCTATTGCCACGGTTGTCATCAATCCATCCATTGAAATCCGATAACTTTTCCATTTTGGAATAAGGAATACTGATTTGACAGTGTTCTTCTCCGTTGCGATTGAATATGGCAAATGTTATTGTATCTGTTTCTGTGAGCTTATTGTCTGCAATTTCACAGTATTGAGACATTTTTAGAACTTTTGCATCCTGAGCGTAAAGTGTTGATATGGTTAGTAAAAGCAAAGTCCAAAATTGGTAGATCTTTTTCTTCATAGTATTCGGATCTTCTCTTGTTATTGTAAAAAACATCAACACCGATTAAATTTAGTGTTCTATTGAAAGCAAATATAGAAATAAAACTTGTATAATTGCATTTGTTAATCGCTTCGATTAGCTCTCTTGTGAAATTAGTGGCGTAAGAATTATTTATTGTATCAGATGTTAAAGTTGAATTAGGTTGCGAGATGAAATAAAAATCACACAATTATAAAAACCGTTTATTATGAAAATCAGACAAATTATCTTTTCTCTTGGTGTTATTGCACTGTTGACCGGTTGTGGCAATAAAGCGGCGGACAAAATGAGCTATGAGGCAGCGACAGATTCTACGGCTGTTGATATGACTTCATCTGCCGCAGTTGAAAATCCCGGTGATTCTACGCATAAGTTTATCCGGACAGCGAATCTGAAGTTCAGGGTGAATAATGTAGCAAAGGCAACGACAGTTGTTGAAGATATTACTGCCCGGATGGGCGGTTATGTTGCTTCGACGAATCTGAGCAGTAATAAGGATAATGTGAAAACTACCGAGATTAGTAGCGATTCTACGCTTGAGACAACTTATTACACGGTAACTAACGATATGGTATTGCGTGTTCCTAATGTGAAGCTGGATACCACGTTGCGCCAATTAGCCCGCTTGGTTACTTATCTTGACTATCGAATTATTAAAGCAGATGATGTGTCGCTTCAGATGTTAACCAATAAGCTGACACAGAAGCGAGCTAAAACAGCAGAATCCCGACTGGCAAAATCTATAGATACCCGTGGCAAGAAGTTAGGTGAAACGGCAGCTACAGAGGAGACTCTGCAAAACAAGCAGGAAGCAGCGGATAATGCATTTGTGGAAAATCTCTCTCTGGAGGATCAAATGAAGTACAGCACCATTAACCTCTCCGTTTATCAGCGTCAGGGAATGTTGAATGAACTGATTCCAAATGAGAAAAATGTAGAGGCATATCAACCCGGGTTCTTCCTTAAACTTTGGGAGGCCATCAAGGTCGGCTGGGTGGTTATTTCTGAATTGTTTCTGTTTATCGTAAAGCTTTGGGGGTTAATTCTTGTGGCCGGAATCGTGTATTTGCTTTATAAGATTTACCTTGCAAAGAAAAAGGAGAGTCAAGTGTAGATGAATGTATTCAAATAAAAAAGGCACCAATCGGTGCCTTTTTTATTTGATGGATATGTTTGTTTTAAATTTTAATCCAGTTTCAATACAGCAAGGAACGCTTTTTGCGGAACCTCTACCGAACCGATCTGTTTCATGCGTTTTTTACCTTTCTTCTGTTTCTCAAGCAGTTTGCGCTTGCGGGAGATATCACCACCGTAACATTTTGCAGTTACGTCTTTACGAACCGCCTTGATGGTTTCTCGTGCAATAATCTTCGCTCCGATAGCAGCCTGAATGGCGATGTCGAATTGCTGACGTGGGATAAGTTCTTTCAACTTCTCGCACATGCGACGTCCCAGTCCGTAAGCATTATCCACGTGAGTTAGAGTAGAAAGGGCATCCACCGATTCGCCGTTAAGCAGGATGTCCAGTTTTACCAGCTTCGACGGACGGAAGTCATGGATATGATAGTCAAATGAAGCATACCCCTTCGAAATACTCTTTAGTTTATCGTAGAAGTCGATTACAATTTCACCCAATGGCATATCATAGATGATCTCCACGCGGTCACCTGAGATGTACTCTTGTTTGAGCAGTTCGCCACGCTTGCCGAGACAAAGCGACATGATCGGTCCGATGAAGTTTGTGGTAGTAATAACAGTTGCTCGGATGTACGGCTCTTCGATACTTTCGATATGAGTAGGATCGGGGAGGCCAGACGGGTTATGCACTTCCGACATTATACCCTGTTTGTCATATACACGGTACGAAACGTTAGGAACAGTGGTGATAACGTCCATATCGAATTCGCGGTCGAGACGCTCCTGGATAATCTCCATATGAAGCAGTCCGAGGAATCCGCATCGGAAACCGAATCCCAATGCCAGAGATGATTCCGGCTGGAAAGTCAGGGAAGCATCGTTCAACTGTAGTTTTTCGAGTGATGCACGAAGATCTTCGAAGTCTTCTGCTTCGATGGGGTAAATACCGGCAAATACCATTGGTTTTACCTCTTCAAAACCGGCAATTCCGCTTTTGCAAGGATTTACGATATGCGTAATTGTATCACCTACGCGCACCTCTTTAGATGTTTTTATCCCAGTGATGAGGTAGCCAACATCTCCTGTGCTCAATTCTTCGCGGGGAGCCATATTGAGTTTAAGCACACCGATCTCGTCGGCCTCATATTCTTTGCCTGTAGAGAAGAATTTGACCTTGTCACCTTTACGGATAGTACCGTTTACAATTTTGAAGTAGGCAATGATTCCGCGGAATGAGTTGAATACCGAGTCGAAAATCAGACATTGCAGCGGAGCTTCCGGGTCTCCTTTTGGTACAGGAATACGATTTACGATTGCTTCAAGAATAGCCTCGATGCCGATACCTGTTTTTCCACTGGCACGGATAATCTCTTCGCGTTTGCAGCCCAGCAATTCGATGATTTGGTCTTCCACCTCTTCCGGCATGGCGCTTTCGAGGTCCACTTTATTGGCAATGGGTATAATTTCCAAATCATGCTCAATGGCCATATAAAGGTTGGCAATGGTTTGTGCCTGGATTCCCTGAGTAGCATCAACAATCAGCAATGCACCTTCGCAGGCTGCGATAGAACGGGAAACCTCGTATGAAAAGTCAACGTGTCCCGGAGTGTCAATCAGGTTAAGGATATATTTTTCACCTTGATAAACGTATTCCATCTGGATGGCGTGGCTTTTGATGGTGATGCCTCGTTCGCGTTCCAGATCCATATTATCGAGTACCTGCGCCTGAAGGTCTTTTCCTTCTACTGTTTTCGTAAATTCAAGCAGACGGTCAGCCAGTGTACTTTTTCCGTGGTCAATGTGAGCAATAATGCAAAAGTTGCGGATATTCTTCATTTATTTTCAATCATAAAAATGTGCGCAAATATACACAAAATATAGCATCTGTAAGATAGGTGTAGGGGCTACACTAAACAATATATAATAGAGCGAACAAACCGTCAAAGCTTGTGGTTTAATTTAGGCGTCTGAAAAACAGGTGTTTGAGTTGTTGTATTTGTGTTGTTCAACATCTTTAAGTTTGTTTTGCGTAATGTGTTGCATAACATAATCTTTGGTGGTTGCCCAATCTTCATTTATTTCTACTTTTGCAGAGTCGAATAAGTGTAAGAATCACACTTAATGGTTTTAAGAACCATCTTCACTTATCCGAATCCTTTCGGAACCGACGTTTGCAAACAAAAACTTATTTAACCAATTTCAAAATGCTCGCAGAACTCAAAGAAAAAGTGTTTCAGGCTAACCTCGAATTAGTGAAGCACGGATTGGTAATCTTTACCTGGGGAAACGTTAGTGAAATTGACCGTGAATCCGGTTTGGTGGTAATCAAACCTTCAGGCGTATCATACGATGATATGAAAGCCGAACACATGGTTGTTGTTGACCTTGACGGTAAAGTAGTGGAAGGTACTCTTAAGCCTTCATCTGACACGGCAACTCACCTCGAGTTGTACAAAGCATTCCCCGGAATTAAAGCAGTTGTTCACACGCACTCTACTTACGCGACCGCCTGGGCTCAGGCCGGATGTGACATTCCTAATATCGGTACTACTCATGCTGACTACTTTGCAGAAGGTATTCCATGTACCCGCATGATGACTGAAGCGGAAGTGACAGGCGAATATGAGAAAGAGACCGGTACTGTAATCATCGAGCGTTTCGAAGGCATCAATCCGGTTTATGTACCGGGCGTATTGGTGAAAAACCACGGACCATTCTCATGGGGTAAAGATGCTCACGATGCTGTTCACAATGCAGTGGTTATGGAGCAGGTGGCTAAAATGTCATTCATTGCTTATAATGTGAATCCGCAATTGCAAATGAATCCGCATTTGATTACCAAGCACTTCTACCGCAAACACGGACCGGGAGCTTACTACGGACAGAAATAACCGTTTTAATCATAACAGACTTAATTGCATTAAATCAAATACTTAACACTAAAAAAACAATAATCATGGCTTTTGAAAATTATGAAGTATGGTTCGTTACAGGAGCT
>JAUZOF010000319.1 GCA_030706585.1 Bacteroidota bacterium | reverse complement strand
TCCTTGTTCCAGATGCCCTGCAGGTTGGCAGGCGTACCACCGGGGCGTGAACTTGATATCAGCAAATAGCGTCCGTATTGATAAAAAAGCTGCTCCAGTCCCGGGTCGTAGTTGCCATACGAATAGAGTTTCAAACGGAAGTCCGACGGTAGTTTGTCGTTGACCTGGTTGTTTGTGGTGTCGGTCAGTGTTAATGATACGCGGTCAAAGTATTTTTTGTAATCGGAAATGTGGCGGGTTTTTAAATCGTCGTATGATTTAGCAAGCGCAGATTTCAGTTGGCGCTGCGCGATTGCTTTTTCGTCTTTTCCCTGGGTATCGGGAAATTTAAACATTCCGTTATAGCTGGTGGTAGCTGCCAGATAAATGGTCACCGCATTGGCCTCTTTTACGTGAATGCCATCGTTGTCAGCCGTAACGTTTCCTGCTTCGGGAACCGCCTTCAGAATGGTTTGGAAACGCATGCCTGTATGTCCGAGAGAGTCTTTTTGCAAAAGAGGATTCCTGCCGGGCTTGTTGTAATAGCTTGGGTCGAGGCGTATCGGTGCTGTACCACTCAATATTAACTGGTCATTTCCGGATGAAACAATTTTACTTTCAATGCGACTCTTCAGTTTCAGGTCCAGGCTAATCATTTCCGGTTTGCTGGCAGTGATGCGGATAATAAGCACACTGTCGGCTGCTGTACTAAAGACTTCGCGGGTATATTGTACTCCCTTTATTTCGAAACGGGTAGTGGCTGTTGCATTGCTCAGATTCAGGTCGCGATAATAGTTATTAGCAGAACCAGCAGATGCAAAACTTTGTTTGATTTCCAAATCGCCCATCGGCAGGAAGCATTCGGAAAAGTACCCCTGCATCTTCCGGCAAAGAGCTGTCGCAGTTTTATAATCTTCTTTCGCCAATGCGTCACGGATGGGTTGCAGGTATTTCGGTGCATCAGGATTGATGTTTTTCTTTTGCGGCCCGCCCGACCAGAGTGTTCCTTCGTTGAGTTGAATCAGTTCGTCTTCAACGCCGCCGAATATCATGGCGCCAATACGGCCATTGCCAACAGGCAGGGCTTCCACCCACTCTTTGGCTGGCTTTTCATACCAGAGTCTCAGATTGTTTTGGGCAAATGCCACGGAAGAGACCGCCAAACAAAACAGGACGGTCACACGTGTTTTTAAGTTCATAGCATAGATGTGTTTTTTGTGTGATAGAAAGATGGGTAAAGTTATTTCAGAACCACGAAAAAATAAGCGCAAATGTCAATTTTCTCTATGCAAAGGTTTGCGCTGTGGGTATTGCACGGTGTGTTTGGTTGGTTTTGTTACTTCTGTTACTTCTGTTCCTGATTAATTATGATGCAATATTTTCGTTAGCAGGAAAAGTCTCTCACATTCAACGTTATTGTCCATATTGTCCAAAACTCTTTCGATATTCACTTGGCGTTTTTCCCACCATTTTCTTGAATAACCGGTTAAAATAGGAGACGTTTTCAAATGAAAGCGTATAGGCGATGTCTTTAATGGTCTGGTTTTTAACAACCATAACGAGTTGAGATTTCTCAATCTTCTTCCGGTTGATATAATCTATCGGAGTCTGCCGGAGCTCTTGGCGAAACAGCCGGATAAAGTGATCTTCCGACAGGCAGCAGATAGAAGCCAGTTGCCTGACCGTGATTTTCTGGTCTATATTTTCACGAATAAACCGTAGTGTTTTGATAATCCGGCTGTCTTGTGACAGGTTGAGGGGAATGGCTGTTGTAAAGAACCGGGCCAGTAGCTGTCTGATAATTCCATCCGTTTCCAGTTGTGCATGCAGAGACTGATGTCTGTTTTCGGCGATGCTCTGATACAGATTATCCGAATCATTATAAGAATCAGGATCATAACGTTTCAATTCACGACCGGGATTAATGTCAAGCAACCGTTGTATTAATGTCGCATCCAGCGGGTGAGAGCTGGTCTCCACCGGAAATTGCATCTGGTCAAACCAACTGATGTTTTTCGTGAGATCCTCATATACATGCACATAGTAGAGAGAAAACTCACCGTCACAATGATCGCTGTGTGTGGTAAATGGCGGAATCAGGTAAAGATGTCCGGGGGTAAGTCTGTATTTCTTCCCCGAAATATTCAGTTCTGCATTTCCCTCATTAACCAGGTAAAGCCTGAAGAACGGACTGTTGATGTTGTCCCAGTTCCAGTCGGCAAAATGTCTGGCAAAACCAACATTCAGCAGGATCATATTAAAATCATCGGGTGTCTTCATGGGTATGAGTATCGGAATAATACTTGTGTAAATAATCTCAAAGGTATTGAAATACCTGATATTCTGAAATATTAAGAGGATATAATGTCGGAATAGTAGTATAATCTTATCGGGATTGTGCAAACACTCTGGTTGATTCGGATACTATCTTTGCACTTTAGTCAAATCAGTTATAATTAATTTGTCATGAAACAACACACAAAAAGCCTTATTCTATTATTCTCGCTTTTTTCTCTGGGGCACCTAACTTCATTGGCTCAGGATGCTAATGAACCTATGGCCACCGGGAAATTTCAGCCGACCTGGGAATCTCTGGGACAATACAAAGTACCTGCATGGTTTCGCAATGCCAAATTCGGGATATGGGCACACTGGGGCCCGCAGTGCGAACCCGAAGAAGGCGACTGGTACGCGCGTGCCATGTATAATGAGGGCAGTCGCGAATACAAGGCTCATCTGGCCAAATACGGACACCCGTCGGAGTTCGGTTTCAAAGATGTATGCAATGCTTGGAAAGCAGATAAATGGGATCCGGAGACCCTGGTGAAGCTTTACAAGAAAGCAGGAGCCCGATATTTCTTTGCAATGGCCAACCACCACGATAATTTTGATATGTGGGACAGCAAATATCAGCCCTGGAACTCTGTTGCCATTGGCCCGAAGAAGAATATCATCGACGGCTGGGCAAAAGCGGCTCGTAAGAACGGACTCTACTTTGGTGCTAGTATCCATGCTGCTCATGCCTGGACCTGGTATGAAACTGCCCAACGTTCCGACAAGGAAGGTCCCAAAGCCGGAATTCCCTATGATGGAAAACTGACCAAAGCCGATGGTAAGGGAAAATGGTGGGACGGACTGGATCCGCAGGATTTGTATGCACAAAATCACCCTTTGAGCGAAGGCAGTGATAATATTGGCTCTATTCACAAACAATGGGAATGGGGGAATGGCGCTTCAGTGCCTTCAGCCGCTTATTGCAATAAATTCTACGACCGCACTGTCGATTTGATCAATAAGTATAATCCCGATTTGCTCTATTTTGACGATACGGCTTTACCTCTCTGGCCTGTAAGTAATGCCGGACTAAAGATTGCTGCCCATTTTTACAACCATAACATGCAGACTCATAATGGTAATCTAAACGGAATTATCTTTGGTAAAATACTGACTCCCGAACAGAAAAAAGCCATCGTATGGGATGTGGAGCGTGGCGCACCAGACAAAATACAGGAACTTCCCTGGCAGACCTGTACCTGCATCGGCGAATGGCACTATCGTCGTTCGGTCTATGATCAGAACCGTTACAAATCAGCCAAGACCGTGATTCAGATGTTGGCGGATATTGTCAGTAAAAACGGAAACCTGTTGCTCAATATTCCTGTTCGTGGCAACGGAACCATCGATGATAAGGAGGTGAAAGTGGTGGAAGAGATCGGCCAATGGATGGCGGTCAACAGTGAAGGGATTTATGACACACGCCCCTGGAAGATTTTCGGAGAAGGTCCCTCTGCTGACAATTCCAATCCGATCAATGCGCAGGGCTTCAACGAAGGCCGGGTAAAATATTCGGCAAAAGATATCCGCTTTACCACTAAAAACGGGACACTTTATGCCATCGTATTGAGTTGGCCTGAAGATGGCAAAGTGGTGATCAAATCTTTGTCCA
Source organism: Bacteroidota bacterium (assembly GCA_030706585.1). GTDB lineage: Bacteria > Bacteroidota > Bacteroidia > Bacteroidales > UBA7332 > CAXXIC01. The sequence goes on along the minus strand of JAUZOF010000319.1, from coordinate 1,567 downwards.
AAAACAACCCGTTACATCCGGATAAAATAAAATCAGTAGAGCTGCTCGGAAGTGGCAAAGTCCGGTTTGCAAGGGGAGAAGAAGGTTTGGCCGTCACGCTTCCGGCTCAAAAGGGCAACGATATAGCAGTGGTATTGAAGATCAGATGATCCCGTCGATTCATTATTTGCAATTTCAAACGGTTTTACGATAAAAAAGAGGGTGTCCTTAGAAAAAATATTTGGACATCCTCTTTTTCATGAAATGCATAGTACTCTTACCTTCCCGTAGCCTGCAAATACTTCAGTTTCTTCATCATATAATCGGTACAGGCATCGACGTAACGATCTTTTGACTGCTGGAGGCTTGCCTGAGCCGAGAGCAGATCAGACAAAGAAACAGTTCCCGCTTTATAACTGTCGGCATTCAGACGATGATTCTCGGTCGCCTGGTCAACAGCCACCTGCGCAATACCGATTTGCTTATAACTCTCCTTCAGATCCTGCCAGGTCTGCTGTATCTGGAGCAGCATCTGCTCGTTGGCATTGGTCTGATTATTTATAGCTATCTGCTCATCCAGTTTTCGCTTCTTTATAGCATGCGAGCCGCCCCACCAATCGGAAACCGGCACCTTCAGCGAAGCAAAAGCTATACCGTAATGGCGCTCGTAGCCCAGCATATTTTCCGTGGCGTAAGTGACGCCCACTCCGGCTTCGGGAAGTAATTCCCCCTGCTTGATACGGACCTGAAGGCGCGATGCTTCGACGCTCTTCTGTAAAAGCCGGGATTCCGTACGGTGAGCTACCGCCTCCTGGGGATTGACAGCATAGGTTTCGGGAGACGATATGAGCCGGAAATCAGATTCGGCATAATCGATCTCCAAGGTGGAGTCGTTAGGCATACCGGCATACTGGCAAAGAGCCATTTTGCAAATGCGGATCCCGTTTTCCACTTTCAGTCGGTTACCGGACAGCTCATTGCGTTTCAGTTTCACATTCAGCACATCATTCATCGGCGAAACGCCCGCTTTGTAAGCCAGATCGACATCCTTCTGCAAATTCTGCAACAGCAGTTCCACTTGGTTGATGGTCTTCATCTTTTCCTCCAGCGAGACGATCTGCCAGAAGTATTGCTCCGTCTGAAGAGTCACCTCATTGGCCGATAGCGCTGCGGATAGCTTTTGGGCTTCCACACCTACACTCGCCAGTTTGTTGCCATTGACAATGCGCCCTCCGGCAAAAAGGGGCTGCGTGGCCGAGACCATCGCAACGCTCCCGTTTTTCAGCATCGCAATATTGGCATCGGGAAAGTAGGCAAACTGCGTGGCCGTAGCCAGATTGGCCGGATTGCCATCGTACACCGGAAGATTTCCGCCTTTGATAGTCATCTCCATCAGGGCTTTGGAGCTGGTGAAGGTATTGGCCGAGGCGCTTACCGATGGAAAATATTTGGTAAAAGCCTCTTTCTTTGTCTGCTCGGCCGCCTGCACCGACAAAGCCCCGTTGCGAATCGCTACATTGTTCTTCAACGCCTGCTCCTTACACCGTTCAAGGGTTATTTTCTGGGAAAATACAGTTCCCGCAAGGCT
>JAUZOF010000318.1 GCA_030706585.1 Bacteroidota bacterium | reverse complement strand
CTTTTCCCGATAGGTATCGTGTTATTTATAAATGCAAAAATTCAACAGAAACGATTACTGAAAGATTTCGAGCAAATGACCCGCATCAATCAGGAATTGTCGAATCTAATAAAAAACTGACAATATGTTTAGATTAAATACAGTAGAAGAAGCTATCGAGGATATTCGTGCCGGTAAATTACTGATCGTGGTAGATGATGAAGATCGTGAAAATGAAGGAGACTTTATTGCTGCTGCCGAACTGATTACTCCGGAGAAGATCAACTTCATGGCACGCTATGGCCGTGGATTGATTTGTGCTCCTTTGACTGAGGAGCGTTGCGATGAACTTGACCTGGAAATGATGGTAACTAAAAACACATCACTCCACGCAACCCCTTTTACGGTTTCGATTGACTTATTAGGCCACGGATGTACGACCGGTATTTCTGCTCACGACAGGGCAAAAACTATACAAAGACTTTGTGAGACAGATGCTAAACCCGAAGACTTCGGACGTCCGGGACACATCTTCCCGCTTCGTGCCCGCAACCGTGGTGTACTTCGTCGCGCAGGACATACCGAAGCCTCTGTTGACCTTGCCCGTTTAGCCGGTTTGTATCCGGCGGGAGTGTTGGTTGAAATTATGAATGAAGATGGCACAATGGCCCGCTTACCGGAACTTATCGAGATGGCCAAAAAACACGATCTGAAGATTATTTCGGTGGCTGCTTTGATTTCTTATCTATTGGAAAAAGAATCGCTTGTGGAAAAAGGCGAAGAGGTAAATATGCCTACCGATTACGGTGATTTCCGTCTCATTCCTTTCCGTCAGAAATCAAACGGTCTCGAACACGTTGCCCTGATCAAAGGAACCTGGGATAAAGATGAGCCAATTCTGGTTCGCGTTCACTCTTCCTGCGTAACCGGTGATATATTCGGCAGTAAACGTTGTGAATGTGGCGAACAGCTCCATACTGCGATGAAAACAATCGAGAAAGAAGGTAAAGGCGTTGTCGTTTATATGAATCAGGAAGGCCGCGGCATTGGCCTGATGAATAAAATCAAAGCCTATAAACTACAGGAAAACGGTTATGACACAGTCGATGCAAACCTTCACCTGGGTTTTAAATCCGATGAGCGTGATTATGGTGTTGGAGCCCAAATTCTTCGTGAAATTGGTGTAAGCAAGATGCGACTAATGACCAACAATCCGATCAAACGCATTGGCATCGAAGCTTACGGTTTGGAAGTGATAGAAAATGTTCCTATCGAGGTTTCTCACAATCCTTATAATGAGTTTTACATGAAAACGAAAAAGGAAAGAATGGGACACAACCTGAAGAACCTTTAGCATTCAGAGAATCACGATACATTCTAATATAATAAAGAGCCACGAAAGTAAAATTCTTTCGTGGCTCTCTGTCTTTTCTTCACGTCTAATTTATTAATCCATCAGAACTTCACAACCTTAGGATTTACCAAACGGACATAGTCTTTATACGAAAGCAGGATTAGTTCTGAAAGCGAACCTGCATTGAATGCAATCTCGTCATCTTCAGCTAAATCAGGAGAGACATACACTTCCATTCCGAAGAGATTACCAAATGGAGGCATCGCACCCAGTTCACATCCGGGAAATCTGCGGGCAAACTCCTGTTCACAGGAGAGAATTACATTTTTTGCGCCAACAGACTCTTTTAGTAATTCCAGATTAATCATACGGGAGGCAGGCAATACCGTCATAGCTAATTGACCGTCAATATCAACCATCACGGTTTTTGCCAATACTTGTCCCGGCACATGTGCTGATTCGGCAATCTCCAGCGCTGTATAAGCCGGAGAATGGCTAATGACAACAAACTTGATGCTGTTTTCCCTGAGGAATTCAATTAATTTACGTACTGGCATAATGATAAAGGTTTAGGTGTAACTTTCTTACTTGATAATAGAACTAATAAAGGATATCAGCAGGTAACATGGAAAACTCCAACCACAAAGCCTTCGGCTGAATTCCATGCCTGTATAGCTCTGGGAGTGGGCAACAGGGTGATGGTGCAACCATGATCCTTAAAGAACTGGTTGGCTTCTTCTGAAAGCACAACATATCCCGTCTGACCGGTTCCAATAATGATTTGCTTCGCTCCCTTCTCAAAAATATAGATGGCCTCTTCCAGTGAAATCTTGTGTGAAGTACCGTATTTTCCGGAAGACAACTCTTTCATTCTTCTTCTTATATGGCCGTTTAACCCGATCATAACATCGTAATCATACAGATTCCCGTTAATGGTTATACTTCCGAATGTTGTAGTATCAATAGTTGGTTTCATAATGCATTCTTTCTGATTATAACAATACAACACATTTATATTCAGCAAGGTTGCATGTTGTAGTTGCTTTTAAATATCCTGCTTCGATTGTGATAATTGAAGTGAAAAAGAATTATAGTTTACTGCCAAATATAAGATCGATAGTTGGCCATAACTGAATTTGTTCTCCGAAGGGATACTTACCCCACGCCAGAATATATCCTCCCCTGATCCGCAAAGAACGACTTACGGCCCACATCAACGTACCACTATTCTCAGCAAACAGATTATCCCGATCGCGTGTGATGCTGAATATCCGTGCTCCCGCTTCCCAATATAGTTTATGTGAAATCAATCCTTTGTAAAAAAGTCCTCCTCTTAAAGATGCTCCTTTGTAATAATGTGCCATTCTTGGATATATCAGTGGAAGATCAATTGTTGACTGATAATCAGGGGTTGATCCATGGATTGCAAAACAGACACCAGCCCTTAATGTGAGCAGAGAAGAAGTCCCGACAGGATGCGTTACAAGCAACGAATTATCTACTGACAAAATAAACGGGAAATCGTACTGAGGAGAAATCAGGCCCCCAGTTCCCTTGAAGCTAACTGCTTTCAGAAAGAGTGTCGGATAGCTTATCGAATGTTCTCCGGAAAGATAGTAATCGTTTCTGGCACTATAAAGAATCTTTATTCCGGCATTGGGCAACAAAGGCATTAATAATGCATTGGTACGAAACTCAACCTTATCACTCACCCCATAACGCAGCGACTGGACCAACCCGCTTTCCCATTTGCCTTTCAACTTAACAAATGCTGTATTCTCCCCCCATCTATCCGACAAAATGTTCTCCTGAGCAATACATACAAAGCATAGAACAGATAAAGTAAACGTTATTGCAGCTTTCCGTAACATTCCCATTCGTTTTTAAGAGTTGAAAATATCTATTGCTCACAATCAAAACTCTTGTCTTCTTATGACGAAGAAAGTCTTTACTTTTTCTTTAAAATGAGCGTACCACTCACCGGAGCATGGTCTGACTCCTGAATGAAATCCTGATGAATAACTGTTCCTCCAATTTTCCATTTATAGTTAGTAAACAGATAATCAAGCGTACGCTCCCAAAACTTATCCGGAAGTGGCGTACTTGTAAAATACGCTTTCTGGTTCTGAATATATTCGCTGAGGGAAAACGCCGAACGATAAGCGGTAAAAAGCGGAGTCAGCCAATCAACCTCTGGCGTATAGTTATTACCCGGTCTATGCATCGGATCATCTCCCGGATGGTGAAATGATTCTCCCGGACACATATCTTCGATGCAAAAATCAGTAGAATCACTGCCCGGAGGAATCTCATTCAGGTCGCCACCCGCGACAAAAACGGCTCCTGAAGCTGAAATCCGGTCCAACTCTTCCTTAAACTCAATCAGATGTCGATGTTTAGTCTCATCTGTCGCAAATGCAGAAGCGTGGATATTGACTACATAGAAATCCTCAAAACCGGGTATCAGAACCTTTGCCCTAACCATACAGCAGCGTTCATAAAAATAACGTTCAATGGAAATCTGGTCCTTACGCAAGTCCAACTGGATTCTTTTGGCATTGGTCAGCGGCCAACGTGACAAAATAGCATTGCTCTCATCCATTCGACCTAATCCATCACTGGGAATAAATTGCGCTTTCCATTGTGAGCCATACACGGCATAGTTGAAATAGGTGTTATCGAACAACCATCTGAGTTCATTGATGTATGCTGAACGGGTTGATTTTATATCAGCCTCTTGCAACAGAAGGATATCCGGCTGTAACAGATTAATCTTGTCAGCAATAAGCTTCAGATTTGGCATAACCTCATCTGCCGCATAAACAACCTTATATCCACAAGCATCTCCAAACCAGGGACCACGTCCTATTCCAAAACGGATATTCCAGGTCATTACATGGATTGAAGAGTCGGGCGAAGGTGCTGCGACCTTCTGTTGTTTCTCGTAATAGATGGCGTCTTCCACTTCGTCGAAAGATGTTGCCGGTTTTTCGCAGGAGACAAATATTGGCAAGAGTAGGAAGAATCCCCAAGTCCGTTTCAGCAGAGTATTGTTTCCCATTTCTTTGAATATTAAGATCTGATTAACTTGAACTTATAGGTAAAAGACCGGTTTAGGTAAAAATTCTATGCAAAAGCATATTGTTAGTTAGCCCCAAAAATAGAGATTCAGGTTGTAATGTTTTTTTTGAGAAGTAAAGCCTACCTTTCATAAAACAGTTCGGATAAAGATTTAGTTGCTATAGATAATACAACCAAATCAATTAATACGATTTGAGGGCTTGCTAATCATGGGTGAATACAACAAAATTGCTAAGATAACCTATTAAAGATTTTTCCAAAATTCGCTATCAATGTTCCGAAAAAATTGTCTGATAAAACAAACATTGTTCCCTGTTCGTTGCAACCGGCAAACCCAGAGACCGGAGTAGTACAATGTAGAGATACATTGGCTTACCTATGAGACAAAGGTTGCACATTGTAACGTGCAGTGTGCAACCTTAGAGACTTTAGTAGTGAAATGTAGCGATACATTAGCTTACCTACGAGACTAAGGTTGCACATTGTTTCGTGCAGTATGCAACCTACGAGACTATAGTAGTGCAATGTTTCGATACATTGACTTACCTACGAGACTGAAGTAGTACATCTGCACAATACATAAAATGGCAATTCAAGCAAAGATGGACAAATAGAAACGGCTGAATAATCTGTCGTTTCTATTTGTCCATCTTTTGTTTACCTGATCAACGCACTAATCAGGCAAATCTCGCCCTGAATATACAGGCACTTCGGACCTGTAACATCCTGATAAAGTGCCCCCTATTTATTTGCCAGTACTAAAGTTGATTACATTCTCCTGAATGTTTTTCTGGTTGCCACTCATAGTACCTACCGACACATTTTTGAGCGAAACATTCTCCACCGGCAGCTCTTTATTACCTAATATTCTGGAAACAAACTTCGCACTGCTTGCTTTTACATTATCCAGATAAATGTTTTTGATCGGGGTAAGACGCTTTTCGATGGTTGGAACCAGGTTTTTCCATTGGTACAGCACATCGGTTTCGATGCCGAGCACTCCATAATCCATCTTTCCGCCACTTACATTGGATACATAAATATTATTTACATATCCTCCCATACGTTCGTTGGTCTT
>JAUZOF010000317.1 GCA_030706585.1 Bacteroidota bacterium | reverse complement strand
TGAGGGTAGTGGGCCAGGCGTATCATATTACAACCAAGCGCTTGAGCCTCGGACAATAACATTACCGCATCGGACTTGGAGTATGCACGGCCTTTGCGTTGGGGAATCTCCTCATGAAAAGACACGCACTTCATAAACATCGGTTTCCCGTTTAGGTAAATATTTGTGCCTTTTACATTCAGGTTGCGGAATCCGATCATCTCCTCCACCCGATCATCTCCTGAAGAAAGGATGACCTTATAGAGTGTTGGGGATTCGGGTGACCAGCGCTTGATCTTTCTGGCCGGGAATGATGCCTTTGCAATACCTTGTTCATTCGGCTGCAATTTGTATTTGATTGCCAGCTCCGGAATCTCCACCCAGATATCGCTGTTCGTTTTCTTATCAGACAATTTCACCTGAGCATGGATCACGTCGGGCTTGCTTTTATCCAGTTGTACCGAATAATCCTGAATAAAAGTCTTAGGCACCGACACCAGCATAACATCCCGGGTAATTCCCCCGTAGTTCCACCAGTCAAAAGCCATAGCGGGAATAGCATCTTTGGACCGGGCATTGCTGACTTCCACAGCCACGAAGTTGTCTCCATCATTGATCAGGTCTGTCACTTCCATCTGGAACGGAGTAAATCCGCCCTCATGGCCACCAATCTCTTTTCCGTTGAGAAATATCCGGCAACGATAATTTACAGCTCCGAAATATAGGAACTGACGTTTGTCATTTACCTTTTTTCCTTCAAAATGGCGGGCATACCAAACAGTCCCTTCATAATATTTCAGCTCGGGCAATTGCGAGTTCCAGTCAGAAGGGACATTCAACTGCAAGGCCCCGTCAAACGAATATTCAAAGAATTCGGTCTTACCCTGTGGTTTCTTATTTTGATAGAATTTCGTTTTGTATCCCTGATTGTACAAATCGATTATAGCGCTCCATTTTCCATTTAAAGAGCGAATATCCCGGCCATAAACGTTGGTCATGATATCCTGGGCAGAAGCCATTTGCAAGCAGGCAAATACCGGCAAAAGTATTCTGAAAACTATTTTATTCATGTGTGTAATCATGTTGTTTTAAGCGTTTCTCATTTTTTGTAAATGCGCATTGCAAATCCTCCACCCTTTGCCATTTTGAATGACATTTTCTTATTGGAAGGAATAGTTATCAGCTCACGCTTATAATCCGATGCGGTTCGGTTGGCATTCACTCCGTCCTTGAATATTTCAGCAACGAAATTGCCTTCGCCCAAAAAGGAAAGATCAATATCCAGACCTCTCTCATCCCAGTTGGTAAGCGATCCCACATACCATACATCCCCCTTCTGACGGGCGATGGTGATATACTGGCCGACTTCTCCGTTCAGGGCAATCGTGCGGTCCCAGACAGTAGGTACCGCTGAGATAAAGTTGGTACACTCCTGCTCTTTTTCATATTTGGTCGGGCTATCGCACAGCATGTTCAGCGGAGACTCAAACACCACATACTCTGCCAGCTGATGACATCGCGTACCCTGACTCATTGGCGCATTATTTATCGGAGCAAAGGTTTTCTTATTTCCGTTGGTCATTGCCCCCTGGGTATAATCGACCGGTCCGGCAACCATGCGGATAAACGGCATGGTAACATCGTAGGTTACCTGATCCGTTCTGATGTCGCTCCATTTCATCTGCTCCAGTCCATGCACGGCCTCGTAATTGATTACGTTCGGATAAGTACGGTTTAGTCCGGTAGGTTTGTATGTTCCGTGGAAATCCATCAATAGTTTATATTTAGCTGCCACAGCAGCGGCACGGCAATGGAAATCAACCATCTGCTGATCATCCCGATCCATAAAGTCTACTTTAAATCCCTTGATTCCCATCTTCGAATAGTGTTCGCAGACTTTCTCCATGTCTCGCTCAAAAGCATAGTAACCCGCCCAGAGAATTAATCCCACGTTTTTAGATTTCCCGAATGCGATCAGCTTTTCCAGATCAATCTCAGGCACAACCTGAAACAAATCAGCTTTGAGATTAACGGCCCAACCTTCATCCAGAATCACATAATCGATATGATTGAGCGAAGCAAAGTCGATGTAGGCCATATAGGTCTGATTATTAACGCCCACTTCAAAGTCCACGTTAGAGACCCCCCAGTTGTTCCACCAGTCCCAGGCGACTTTGCCGGGCTTGATCCACGAAATGTCCTGCACTTTTGACGGAGTAGCCAGGCGATACACCATATCGTTATTTGCCAAATCTTTATCCTGAGACGTAACGATAGCTATACGCCAGGGGAAAGATTTCGCACCGTTACAACGTGCGATAAATGGAGCTGGCTCTGTAACGACCTGTTGAAGGCTATTATAGCCTCCTTGCACGGTCGTTTTAGGGTATGGAGCAAAAATGCCTTTCAGCGAGGTCGATTTATCCTTGTTGATCAAAAACATGCCCGGATAACCTTGCAGATCCGACTCGGCAAGACAAACTTTTGTGCCGTTACCCAAGTCTACAACCAGTGGCGTAAAAGCCAATCGATTGTTACTCATCTCGCTTAGAGAGACATTGGCATAAGTATTTTCAAAAGAGTTGAAGAATTGTTTCTCCACCTCTTTTTCTTTACTTTTTACATAAGGGACGTAGGCCTTATAGTCTTTATCAAAATTAAATACAGCATCTTCGCCGGTTACGGTAAAATCCTTTTTGCGCAATGAGACAAAGCGGTAAGCCATGCCGTCATTATAGGCCCGAAACACGATCTTGAAATCGCCTTTGAAAGTCAGCACCATTTCATTACACTGATCAGCAACAGTTTTCTTTTTATAAAATGGAGAATTGATAGTCTGATTGATCGCATTATTTTGGGTACTGATTACTTTAGGGGCTGTTCCCCATACGGTACCGTCACCCAGTTTCATGGATATGGCCGATGGCTTGATCACCGGATTGTTTTCGCGGGAAAGGGAGTAAGTAATGTCTGTCCCGACCTGCACGCGGACATCGAGTTTGCCGTCGGGAGATTTCACCTCATAGCTTTTCTGTGCAAACAAGACCGTTGAAACAGACAAGAACAAGGCTGTCAAAAAGTGTATTCTCATAGTTTTTAGTGTGTATTATGTAGTAAATGAATCGAATGTGCGAAGACTTTACATGCTTTATTTTACGTCATATCGGTACATTACAAAGTCGTTTGCTGCGGGAATAGAGATCCGGATTTCACCTCTTTCCCCTACTGTAGTCGTAATCGGTTTTCCATTGCCAAGCACAGGAGTGCATTTGACCTTCGCTCCCCGGGATAGCCAGGTCGCTACGAGAGCATTGTCCTCTGGCGTATTTTCTCTGAAAAAGAGCAAGTACCCTTTATTTCCATTGAGGGACTGGAATCCGGTCCATGAACGGCCTGAGGGTTCATCACCTATCGGGAGTATCACGCCGGAGTGAAAGTCATGTTGTACCTTTTTATAATCAGAGATCAGCTTCTGTACCTTAAATGCCTCTTCCGGCAGATTCGTTCCCTCGAACCAGGCCAACGGCTGACCGGTCATTGCAGTTGCAAAGAGATATTCAAACGAATATCTGGCCGGAGCAAACTGATCTTCACCGTATTTCTTTGCATTCCTCCATTTATTCAGAAACTCGATCTGGAGCTTTTCGGCAGGCACGTATTTTGACAATTGCCACAGATTGCGGAGAGTCCAGTAAGGATAGTAGTTTTGCCAATCGGTATACCGATTCTCGAGGAATACATTCCCATACTCATTAAGCATGTGGTATCCCCCTCTGCGACTGGCTGTTGCATCGAGATTAAAGGAGACTTTATTATTCGTTTCAGCCAATACTTTATCAAACAGATTCCGCAAGTTGACTTCGGCCAGCTTGGAAGGAATAGTAAGTCCATCGATCTTAAAGATTCGTATTCCGTAGGTTTTATAAAGGCCAATTAAAGCCTGTGCATCTTTTTCCCAGTCGGCAAAATCATTCTGGACACTGGGGTTAAACCACAGACAGATCTCGATGCCGAGCTTCCGTCCTTTCTCGACCACCGGTGCCAGTCCCCGGGGATACTTGAGTATATCGGGTTTCCAGTAATCCTTATTGCTCCAAATGCCGGTAAATGTACCTCTGGCCACTGCCGAATTGGGACTTTTTCCACTCTGCCAACCGTCATCGATCTGAAAATGGGTGATTCCAAGTCTGGCGGCACATTCCAACTCCTGCAAACAGAACTTCTCATTCACTTTGGAGTCCTGACTGCGATCGCCCCAGGTATTCATCATAATCATTTCATCCCGGTCGGAAGTCAGTTTTCGGATGTTCTTCTGATACGAATGGAGGGCTATCAGACCATTGAGTTCGCTTTTTCCATATACGCCAATGACACAACCGTAGGTTTTTACCCAGGCTTCAGGCTTGATGTCGCCTCCTGCGATTCCCAGGCCGTTGACTGTGATATTGCCAAACTCGACACTACACTCAGATCCCTGATAAGCCAGCTGTACCCCGGAGCAGGGTGCTTCCTTGAGTATAAAAAACCCGTTATCATTCTCGCCATTGGTAGCAAACAATAGATTTCCCCGATAGGAACTTTTGCGGTAAGAGAGGATCTTTCGTTCCGAAACAAGATTGTTATTCCAGTCCGTAACATCAAAAAACTCAACCGCATTCAGACTCCAGTGCTGCCCTTTCAGATGTATCTGATCCAATACCGCAGACATCTGCTTGGATTTCATATCTTCGGCAAACTCGATATTCTTCATGTCTGCTTGATTGGCTTCCTTGCCCGACAGTAAATTATCCAGCGAACCTTTGAGGTAAGTATCACAGGCTATGGCCGGACTATTCTCGTAAATCCGATATACGCGCTTCACCTGCAAGGTACCGAGGCTAAAGGCGACCGTAGTCTGAAGATACCGGGGATGAATCTCCGACCCTTTGACCCATTCTGACTGGTACGTAGGTTCAGCAGTAACTTTTGCATCTTTCGAGATACTGAAATCAGGCGTGCGTGACTGGTTTTGCCACTGTTGTTTATTGATTTTGTCAGTAAGGCTGTAAGTGATTAGATTTCCTATATTCCAGATGAATTTTCGTTCGATCTGATTATTTCCGATTGTCAGGGTGTCATTTTTCAGGGAGCTGTAACAACTGGCCTGAGAATAGACAAACTGAACGATCGGTAATACTATAAGGATCAATAATATACGTTTCATTATCATTGCCGGTTAATTTTTTGTGTGTACTATCTTATAGGTAGGATCTTTTGCATCAGATCTGCGAAAATGGCAGCCATTCGTTGTTGTATGTACGACTGTTCACCACGGTAAGGATGCTGTCCGAACCTTTCACCGCCGACCATTTGATTATCAGTGGCATACAACAAACTGTACTGTTTCCCGGTAACCGGATGTAAGGTATTTTTGGAGAAACCGATATATTTATCGAACTCAACAACAGGAAAGCCCCATTTATCCGCTAATTTTCTGACAGAGGTATTATACACCACCCGGCCATCGTGCCAGTTTGTG